>CAZDOM010000001.1:0-87405 GCA_964507015.1 uncultured Rikenellaceae bacterium
TGTAACAATTCCCACTGGTACTACCGGCATGGATGATGTAGATCCTTTTAAAGGATTAAAGATTTATCCCAATCCAACAAATGGTTCATTAACCATTGAAATGGGTAATAATATCTTCGGGGAAATAAGTATGGATATAATTACAGAGCAGGGAAAACAGATCAGGAATTTAAGATCAGAGAAAGTAACAGAATATTACAAATTTAAAATCGATCTCAGTAACCAGCCGAAAGGACTCTATTTCATTAATGTTAAAATTGACAAATACCTGGCTACAAGAAAAGTTATTTTAGAATAAAGTTACGACTCATTTTTTAATTCTCTCCTTTATCGTCGTCCATGTTTCAGTTATAAGAAAACTCTCTTCCATATAACCTATCATAGTCTCAAACCTCTTCATTGGTACAGCAAAAGTCAATACATTTTCGGGTACACATGGACGGGCAGAAGGATCAAACATACCAATAACTGCTCTTTGCCGTTCAGCCGTACTCTCATGGTAGGGATGGTATACTATTGATCCACAACCTGATCCGAAAGGTGTGATGGTACCATTTGGTTCAGTCTGGTCAAAATTGGCCAGAGTGAACAATCCGGATAATACATCGGGTGTCGCAAAGAATATTACCACCTCAGGGTCATCCTCTGCTGTGAGTTTGTCCCATCTCTTAAAAACAATATTTTTCCCTTCAACCGGTAATCTCTTCTGATTCTTCATCAGCTCCTTAACCATAGCCGGTGTACGTATATATCGCTCACCTTCCATCTGGTCATTTCCGCATGAAAGGAAATATTCAAACCCGGGTCTCATCTTATCCAGATAGCCAAGGAATCTTTTTGCACCCATGCATTTAATTCTTTCATCGTTGTATACCTGCGATTTTCCGCTTCTCACTCTGGCAAGCTCACAGATTATACAGCTTCTCCCTTTTGGTATCTCTGCCCATTCAGCTCCTCCGGTACCTTCAGTGTAAAAAAATACAATAGGAAGCTCAGCATTGCCGAAGTATTTCTTCCATAATTTGAGAAATGTTGATTTAAGATCAAAATTCATGGTCATGATTTTTTTATCAGGTAAAATTAACCATTGTTTTAATGAAAATATAAAAACTTAAATCAGTAATTTATTCGTCATCTCCGGGAGCATGTATCCCCCTCCCTCCTGGGCTTTTCTTTATACATAAGTATATATCAATAGTGAGGAACCTTATACAACTGCCAGAAAACCAATTAAACAAACTTATTAATCATGAGCAAAAAAGGATATATTCCAGATAATTAAACCTCGTTGTTTAAAATAGTTACAGATGTTTATAAAGTGTAGTCCTGGGGGAGGGGGAGAGGTTGATTTACAATGGATGATTCACGTTATATTTCCTGATATAAAAAAGTAACAGTTCTTTCTTTTTCTTTCATGGAAATTGTTGAAATTTAATTGATAAAGAACTATCTCGTTGGAGGAGTAATCCTGTATTCTTTATATTACATTCCATGACCAAGCCATCTTCAAAATCAATCAGGAATTGTTTAACATTTTTCTCAGATGTTTCATACATCCTTTGATTGTCCTCAAATGGGATATATTTATCATACATGATGGGCAAAGGATCATCAGTATATTGATCTGCATAATCACTTCTTTCATATTCCGGATAAGAAATAATTTTAGAATAATCTATAGAGTGGGAGGCCGGGCGGTTGTCGTACCGATAAGCTGTGTTGGGTATTTCAGTAATAAAATAACATATCCTCCCCACAATTAATATTGGAATAAACATCTCCTGATACAAAATATAAGTAATCCCGGAATCAGTAAATCACCATATTGAATTCCATTCCACTTCATGAGTGATACCATTATCATCAAAAAAACTAAATCTGGTAGAAGCTATTAGTCTTTCAAGAAAATCTTCATTATTATAATCTTCAGATGAGATAATTTGAGTTTTCAGAATTGGATCGTCGGTTTATAAATTTTCGAAACTCAGGTAGATCCCATCTGTCAATCTGTGCTCAGGCTCATTTTTAATAATATCCTCTTTACCCTGGCCGTATAGAGTTAAATTAGTCCCACAAATAGTGATTCCAATAAGGATAACTAACCACCTGATCAATCTGTTCATTTTAATAAATAATTGTCATAGAGGAGCAAAAATCGTACCATTTTTTATTACAAGTATCGTATAATCAAATATATACATTTTGTTTAAGAAACGGCATAGAGTATTAGATGAACAATTATATTTATGAATCCTTTCGGGTTATATTTATTTTCTCTCAAACCCTTATGAAAGCAAGCTTTCACCGGAACTATGCGGACTGTGTCCGCCGAAGCTTGCCATAAAAAAAACTCGCCGTCGTCCCGATTACTCGGGACTATGGCGAGCGAAGGCGGAGAGAGGGGGATTCGAACCCCCGGTACCCTTTTGAGATACACACGCTTTCCAGGCGGGCCAGTTAAACCACTCCTGCATCTCTCCCTTTGAACTCCGTATCCGCCAGCCGGCGGAGAAGGAGAAACATTTATATAACCTGCCATTAAAATCAAGCGGCGCAAATTACAAATTTTTTTTAATACTGTCAGCTATGAGATCTCACCCGACAAAGAACTGCCAAGACATTTTATTATCTCCTCTTTTGATGAGCAGTTGCCCAGTAAAAACATAAACTTGGTAACTGAAGCTTCCGAAGTGATATCCTTTCCTCCGACAACCCCTGCAGCCAGCATCTCACGGCTTGTCTCATATAAACCCATCTCAACACTACCGCCGTGACACTGTGTAACATTGAAAATAATACCACCCTTTTCAATGAATTGTTTCAGATCATCAATAAACCACTTATAAGTTGGTGCATTGCCTGATCCGAATGTCTCCACAATGAGACCTTTTAATCCATGGGTATTTGTTACAGCCTGAACAAAGTTTCTGTTGATGCCCGGGAAGAGCTTGAGAATGGCAACATTATTATCAAATGACTTATGTACTATAAGATCCTTCTTGTCGGGATACCTGATATTGGTAAAATTGTACTTTAGGTGCAAGCCTACCTCTGCCAGCAGCGGATAATTCGGTGAGCTGAATGCATCAAAATGCTCTGCACTCATCTTAGTGGTTCTGTTTCCACGTGAGAGTTCATTGTCGAAATAGATACAAACCTCAGGGACTAATGCAGAACCATTATTATAAGCAGCAGCAATTTCTATTGAAGTTATAAGGTTTTCCCTGCCATCAGTCCGGGGCAGTCCTATCGGTAACTGCGAACCGGTAAATATTATCGGTTTGGAAAGATTCTCAAGCATATAGCTAAGTGCGGATGCAGAATATGCCATGGTATCGGTACCATGTAAAACAACGAAACCATCAAAGTCATTATAATTGTTTTCAATAGTCTCGGCCATTTTGACCCACATTTCGGGATCGATGTTGGAAGAATCCTTTACAGGTTCAAAAGAGACAGACTGCAGGTTAAACCCGAAATTCCCTAGTACGGGAACATGGTCAACAATATGTTTAAAGTCAATGGGAATAAGCGAACCTGTTTTTGTATCATGAATCATACCGATCGTACCGCCGGTATATATTATCAGAATTGAGATATCTTTCTTTTTATTCATGATACATTCAGATGTTAAAAAGCCGGCATGAATTTTCAAATGTTACAGAAGCAGAATCTTCCTCTGTTATTTTGAATATCTCTGCCAGTTTTTTATTAATTATACAAATATAAGAACTCTCATTCCTTTTGCCTCTATAGGGGACCGGGGCAAGATACGGAGAATCTGTTTCGAGTATAATATGCTCAATGCCAATCTCTTCCACAATTTTACCAAGTCCGGAATTTTTAAAGGTCAGTGGCCCGCCGATCCCAAGCTTGAATCCCATTCTTATGGCCTTTTCGGCGTCCAGAATCGTTCCTGAAAAGGCGTGAAACACACCTTTCAGGTTCTTATCCCTGAAATTTTCCAGTACTGAAAATATTTCCCGGAACGATTCCCTGGAATGGATTACAACAGGTAATTCTGATCTTAATGCAAAATCTACCTGTCTACTGAATGCCTCAATTTGTTCTTTTATGAAAGTTTTATCCCAGTAAAGGTCGATCCCTATTTCCCCAATAGCTATAAACCTGTGTTTAGTGAAAAGGATTTCCAGTGATTCAAGCTGAGAAGTATAATCTCTTTTAACAGAGGTTGGGTGAAGGCCGATCATCGGATAACAGGTCCCTTTGTATTTAGAGGCGATATCCAGCATGGCATCTGCAGAAAGTACATCGATATTGGGCATCAGCAGTTTAACGACATCATTGGCAAGAGCCCTTTGTATCATATCGTCCCTGTCGTTATCAAACTCCGGAAGGTAAAGGTGTGTATGTGTGTCGGCCAGTTGCATCAAACCACTCCCTGGGCGATCATGGCATCGGCAACTTTCACAAAGCCACCGATATTTGCTCCGTCCACATAGTTTATGAAGCCATCCTCTTTAGTGCCATATTTAACACAGGTGCTGTGAATACTCTTCATGATCATATGTAGTCTTTCATCAACCTCTTTGCGGGTCCATGGCAGACGCATCGAATTTTGTGTCATTTCGAGGCCTGACGTCGCAACGCCTCCTGCATTGGCAGCCTTTCCGGGGCCATATAGTATTTTCGCGTTCAGGAATATCTCAACCGCACCAAGCGTGGAAGGCATATTGGCTCCTTCAGATACACATATACAACCATTCTTAACCAGTGTTTTTGCTTCATCCTCATTTATTTCGTTCTGGGTTGCATTCGGCATTGCAATATCGCACTTGATCATCCATGGTCTCTGGTTTTCAAAATACTCCACACTGTATTTATCAGCATACTCTTTTATTCTTCCCCTCTTGACATTTTTCAGTTCCATTACGAATTTCAGTTTTTCTTCATCGATACCTTTCGGATCATAGATGAATCCGTTGGAGTCGGATAATGTAACTACTTTACCCCCGAGCTGAGTTACTTTCTCTGTTGCGTACTGAGCTACATTACCTGATCCCGAGATACAGACAGTTTTATCCTTGAAAGTTTCGCCGCGTGTTGAAAGCATCTCCTGTGCAAAATATGTTGCTCCATAGCCTGTTGCCTCAGGACGGATAAGAGAACCACCCCATTCAATTCCTTTTCCGGTAAGAACACCGGTAAATTCATTCCGGAGCCTTTTATACTGACCAAATAGAAAACCAATCTCCCTTCCGCCAACACCAATATCGCCTGCAGGCACATCAGTATCTGCACCGATATGACGGAAAAGCTCTGACATGAAACTCTGACAAAACCTCATTACCTCATTGTCGGACTTGCCTTTCGGATCGAAGTCCGATCCTCCTTTACCGCCACCCATAGGCAAGGTTGTGAGGCTGTTTTTAAATACCTGTTCAAAAGCAAGGAATTTAAGAATGCCCATGTTTACTGTCGGATGGAATCTCAATCCGCCTTTATAGGGTCCGATGGCACTGTTCATTTCAATCCGGAAACCACGGTTTATCTGCACTTCACCCTTGTCGTCAAGCCATGGAACCCTGAAGATGATTGTTCTTTCAGGTTCAGCTATTCTTTCGAGAATACGTGCATATTTATATTTAGGATGCTCCTCAATAAAGGGAATAAGCGATTCAGAAACCTCCTGCACAGCCTGATGAAATTCATTTTCTCCGGGATTTCTTGCCTTTATGGCAGTCATGAACTGTTGTACTCTTGGATCCATAAGTTTAGATTTTTATTAATGATTAAATGAAAGAGGCTAAATTTAACAAAAACAATAGACATCTCATTCCTATTTCCCCTCAAATAATTCTATTACAATTGAAATATTCTATGAATCAGGATATTCTGTAAATATTACCAGGGGAGCATTTTATAACTCCTTTGAATTCCATTTGCAGGAGAAGCGGTGATAGTTTAAAAATTGGCATATCCAGGGATCTGCATATATTATCTATTGTCATTTCATTTTCTCCTGAAATGAGCTTATAAACTGACATTTCTGTATCGTTGAGTTCTGAAAACAATGATCTTTGAACCGGGGGCTTCGATCTTGCAGGTTTCCAGTCCAGTATATATTCAATATCATCTGAACTCTCAACAAGAGCGGCTTTATTACTCTTTATCAGGCTGTTGCAGCCTGCTGAATATTGGTCATCAGGTCTGCCCGGAACAGCCAGAACATCACGGTTATAGGAATTTGCTATATCGGCAGTTATGAGGGCTCCACCCTTTAATCCTGACTGGACAACCAGTGTGGCATCTGACAAACCTGCAATTATCCTGTTCCTTTTTATAAAATTATTTCGTTCGGGCAAAGCATCCGAAAGGAAGTCGGTTATTAGCCCTCCATTCCTTAACATTTGTTCGGCTGTTGACCTGTGAATTGCCGGGTAGATGGTTTTGAATCCATGACCCAGAACTCCAATTGTCTGCAGGTTGTTCGAGATCGCCGCTTTGTGTGAAGTAATATCTATTCCGTATGCCAGTCCGCTTACAATTATGAGATCGGGATGTCCCTCTGCAAGACCGGCAATTATCTTTTCACAAATCTGCTTTCCGCCTGTTGTAGCACTTCGCGTACCTACCACACTGAGTATTCTGGCGGAATTCAGATCGCAGGTTCCTTTAAAAAAGAAAACGACAGGAGAATCATCACACTGCTTTAATCTGAAAGGGTAGTCATTATCAAGATAAAAGAGGGTTCTGATGTTATTCTTTTTCACATATTCAGCCTCTTTTTCAGCAGTTTCGAGGTATGAACGGTCACTGATGTATCTGGCAAGTCCTGACCCTATTCCGGGTATCCTTGTAAGGTTCCTGTACGATTCATTAAAAACAGCTTCCACACTTCCGAAGTGTGAAACAAGTTTCCGGGCATTTATATCGCCAATACGTGGTATTAATCCTAAAGCAATTTTATGCTTCAGCGAAATATCTTCAGGCATAGCACAAAGAATTGAGACATGTAAATATAAAAAAAACCCCCCATCCTCCCTAAAGGGGGGGCTGAATTTTTTGTTTTCTTTTTATTCTGGAAGTATTTTGTTTTAAACCCCAGTAATTTAAAGGAAAAAAGCCCCTCTCCCTTGGGAGAGGGGTTGGGGTGAGGTAAATAAATTACCGGGGGGTCACACAACCCCCATATCCAGCATTGAATTTGCCACTTTCAGGAAACCTGCAATATTTGCCCCTTTGACATAATCAACATAGCCGTCCGGTTGTTTCCCGTATTTTACACACTGTTCGTGGATATTGCTCATTATTTCGTGTAGTCTCTTATCTACCTCCTGCTTGTTCCATTTCAGTTTCATTGCATTCTGGGTCATTTCAAGACCAGATGTTGCAACTCCGCCGGCATTTACTGCTTTTCCGGGAGCAAAGAGTATTTTGTTCTTATGGAAAGCCTCTACCGCTTCAGGGGTACATCCCATATTTGAGAGTTCTGCTACCAGCATCACTCCGTTATTGATAAGTGCCGCAGCGTCATCACCATTAAGTTCGTTCTGTATTGCACAGGGCAGGGCAATATCAACTTTTCTTTCCCAGGGTCTCTTACCTTCATGGAATTCTACTCCTTCAAAAGTATAGGAATATGGTTTGACAATATCCTGGTTAGAAGCCCGCAGTTCAAGCAGAAAATCTATCTTTCCGCCGGAAATACCTTCAGGATCATAAACATAACCATCAGGTCCTGAAATTGTTACAACTTTACCACCCAGTTCGGTTACTTTCAGGGCCGCACCCCATGCCACATTACCAAAACCTGATATTGAAACAGTCTTACCCTGGAATGATTCATTTTTAGTTGCAAGCATCTCCTTTGCAAAATATATTCCTCCGAAACCTGTTGCTTCCGGTCTTATGAGTGATCCACCCCAGTTTGTTCCCTTACCTGTCAGGACTCCTGTATGATCACCTTTGAGTTTCTTATACATACCGTACAGGTATCCGATTTCCCGGCCTCCCACACCTATATCACCTGCCGGAACATCGGTTTCGGGACCTATATATTTCCAAAGTTCGAGCATAAAAGACTGGCAGAAGCGCATTACCTCACCTGCCGATTTCCCTTTGGGATCAAAATCGGACCCTCCTTTTCCCCCACCCATGGGCAGGGTAGTAAGTGCATTCTTAAAGGTTTGTTCAAAACCCAGGAATTTCAGGATCGACAGATTAACGCTGGGGTGAAAACGAAGTCCTCCCTTATAAGGCCCTATAGCATTATTGAATTGTATCCTGTAACCGAGATTGACCTTTACATTGTCCTCATCGTCAATCCAGGGTATTTTAAAAGTAAATACACGGTCAGGTTCTACGATCCTTTCAATTATATTGGCTGATTCGAACTGAGGATTCTCATTGTATACTTCCTCTATCGATTCGAGAACCTCCCTTACAGCCTGTAAATATTCAACCTCTCCGGGATGCTTCTTATCGAGGTTGTTCATTATCTTATCTACGTTCATGATTACTATCTTTTAGGTTATTAATTCAAGTACAAATAATAATATAAAGCCAGGTAATTTCTCAAGTTTGCAGTTGGCAATAAACAGTTGGCAACTTACCCTTGCCAAATGCCAATTGTAAATTGCCAACTTTTTGTTCTGCTAAAATATTTTTACCAAAGATTAGTCCCATTTTATTCATTAAAAATGATTTAATTCATATTATTCCCCGATATAACTCATGTTTCGGGAACATATTTATTAAGTGATTCAAACAATTTCGATCGCTGATCTTGTTTTAATGCACTTATATAGATAGGCGGATATTTTGCAATGTTGTTGCCAATCTTCTGGAAAAGAATTACACCGCGTACAAGCCCGAAATACTTTGATTCGGTTTTATATCCTTTAAATGCCTGCTTGTTTATTTCAACCGAGTTCTTTTTACCACCTACAATGCCGGCTGTGAAGTAACGGAATACCAGATTTTCTCCCTCGTCGGAGAAGAATATAAACTGATAGTCCAGTATCATCGGCAGGAATGCTAATATCAGGTATATCACAACAAGTATGAGTGTCCATACTGTATCATTCAGTCCAAGGAGAGGGAATTTTATCAGTTTTACAGCGTACACCAGAGCAATATATGCAAGTAACACTACTGTCGCCGCAAAGAGTTTGATCCTGACTCCTATGATTGTTTTACTGTTATCGAAGGTCATGATAATAAGTTTTAGTAAACTTAATCGCTTTTTTTCAAAAAACCTCACCTGCGTGATTTGAAGAATCCTTTAATGAGTTCGCTGCACTCTTTCTCCATAGCACCAGCCAAAACTTTTGTTTTTGGATGAAGCAATTTACCGCTTATTTTCGTGAATCCCTTTTGTTCATCGGCAGCTCCATATACAAGTCCTGATGCCTGGCTCCAGCCAATAGCACCGGCACACATTGCACATGGTTCGAGAGTCACATAAATTGTACATCCTGTCAGGTATTTTCCTCCCAGCCAGTTTGTTGCAGATGTTATTGCCTGCATCTCAGCATGTGCAGTCGGATCTTTTAGGGTCTCTGTAAGATTATGTGCCCTGGCTATGATTATATCTTTACAAACAACTACAGCTCCTACCGGAATCTCCTGTTTATCAAGGGCTTTTCTGGCCTCTTCCAAAGCAGCCCGCATGAATCTTTCATGTTTGGTTTCTTTCATCACGGTGGGTTCAGAAGTCCAAAATTAAGAAGAAATTATTTCATATCATCGATCCTCAAATTTTCTTACTTTTGCTGAACTAAACAAATGACGATGTACAGAACACACACTTGCGGAGAACTCACAATTAATAATACCGGGGATAAGGTGACCTTATGTGGTTGGATTCAAAGGTCAAGGGACCTTGGTGGAATGACCTTTATAGACCTGCGCGACCGGTACGGAATAACCCAGCTGGTATTTAACATGGAGACAAATAAAGAGTTATGCAGTCAGGCAAGAAAACTCGGTCGTGAGTTTATTATACAGGCAACCGGGAAGGTAAGGGAAAGAAGTAATAAAAACCTGAAAATCCCTACAGGAGAAATTGAAATAGAGGTATCTGTTTTGAATATTATCAACCGGAGTGAACTTCCTCCTTTCACCATTGAAGAAGAAACAGATGGCGGTGAAGAGTTAAGAATGAAATACAGGTATCTTGACCTGAGGAGGGATTCCGTAAAAAACAATATTATACTACGTCATAATGTTGCCCGGGAAGTACGTAAATATCTGGATTCCATGGGTTTTATTGAGATTGAAACGCCTGCGCTGATAAAGTCGACACCTGAAGGTGCACGCGACTTTGTGGTTCCAAGCAGGATGCAGCCAGGTACATTCTATGCCCTTCCTCAGTCACCACAGACGCTTAAGCAACTGCTGATGGTGGCAGGATTTGACAAATATTTTCAGATTGTCAAATGCTTCCGTGATGAAGACCTGCGGGCGGACAGACAACCAGAATTTACACAGATAGATTGTGAAATGTCGTTTGTTGAAAGAGATGATATCCTTGATACTTTTGAGGGCCTGGCAAAATATCTTTTCTTGAAGATTAAGGATATAAATATCAGTGAACCTTTCCTGAAAATGCCATACAATGAGGCAATGGAATCGTATGGTACTGATAAACCTGATTTAAGGTTCGGGATGAAGATAAAGGAGGTGACAGATCTTGTTAAAGGGCATGGTTTCCAGGTTTTTGACAATGCAGAATATACAGGTGCAATATGTGCTAAGGGTTGTTCTGAATACAGCAGAAAACAACTTGATGAACTTACTGATTTCGTAAAGCGTCCACAGATTGGTGCAAAAGGTCTTATTTATGCCAAGTATGGAGAAGATGGGATTATAAAATCTTCAGTTGATAAATTCTTCACGCAGGAGGATCTAAAAGGTTGGTCTGACACTCTTATGGCTCAGAAGGGAGCTCTTATTCTTGTTATGGCAGGGGAGAGGCAGGAAACACTGACGGCACTTTCGGAACTCAGGCTGGAGATGGGTAACAGGCTTGGATTAAGGGATAAAGAGATATTTGCCCCATTGTGGATAGTCGACTTTCCTCTCCTGGAATGGGATGAGGAAGAAAAACGTTTCTTTGCCAGGCACCACCCTTTTACTTCACCAAAACCCGAAGATATTCATCTTATGGATAAAGATCCCGGCAAAGTAAAAGCCGATGCCTACGACCTTGTGATCAACGGTGTGGAAATAGGAGGCGGCTCGGTGAGGATACATGATGAGCCGGTACAGAAACTTATGTTTAAGGTACTTGGATTTTCCGAAGGAGAGGCAAACGAACAATTTGGTTTTCTGCTTAATGCATTCAAATATGGCGCTCCGCCTCATGGGGGAATTGCTTTCGGATTCGACAGATGGGTAGCCATGTTCGGAGGTCAGGATTCTATTCGTGATTTTATCGCATTCCCGAAAAACAATTCCGGGCGTGATGTCATGCTGGATACACCTTCCCATATTTCACAGAAGCAGATGAACGAATTACAGATAAAGTATATTCCAAAAAATAAAAGCTGAGGTTTATCTGTCTCCGGCTTTAACTGTATTAATCAGAATAACTCCGTTTGCACCTCTTACTCCATAGATTGATGCTGAAGCATCTTTCAGAATCTGAATCGATTTTACCATACTGGGATGTATATTATCAATCGACTCAGTAATATTTCCGTCAACAACAAACAGGGGATCCGAATTGGCATTGATTGTTGATATTCCCCTTATAATAATTTTATTTCCAATTACCTGTAATCCGGGCACCGCCCCGCGCAGTAAATCATAAATATTTGTATATGAAGAATAATTTGTTTTTGTAGCATCTATTTTATTGACAGGTAAAGTAAGATCATCCTTTTTGGTAACGCCATAACCGATATCCACAACTTCATCAGCCTCTCTTTTATTCTGTACTTCATTCTGAAGAGGAGATGCTTCTTCAAGAATAAAATTAATTGTTGTACGACCTTCTATCGGTGCTTCTGCAGAAGCTCCATACATGGTAAATATTGTAATGGTCTCTGCTGTGAGTTTTACTTTTATTTTATAGAAGCCTTTGTCATCTGTTACTCTGTCGGTATTTTTACTGTCAAGAAAGATCATAGCCCTTGGAACCGGATTCTCACCAGAATCCTTAACATATCCGGAAACAGTGTACTTCTTATTTGATTTCTGAGCATCCGTGTTGTGAATAACAAATAACGACAGGGAAAGCAGAAGCATTAATTTAAGTTTCATAGTGAAATAATTCAAATTGATTTTAGATAGTTATTAATTATATGATAACCAAATATATGACATTTTTGATGTTAATGTTCTATTTCACCGATTAAGGTTGCAGAGGTACATCTGTTAATCCTTACCTTAACATATTCTCCCTTTTTCCTGTTCTCCTTCGGAAAAACAACAACCTTGTTTTGTGAGATACGACCCGAAAAATGATCCGGTGATCTCTTAGAGACACCCTCAATAAGTAATTCAAATACCTTCCCAACATCTTCTCTTTTTGATTTTGCTGAGAGCCTGTTCTGAACGATTATTACTTCATTCAGCCTTTCCGTTTTAATACTGTCTGGTACATCATCTTTTAATTTACGGGCAGCTTTTGTGCCGGGTCGCTCACTGTATTTAAACATATATGCAAAGTCGAAACCAGCCCACTCCAATAATGACAGTGAAGCTTTATGATCTTCATCGGTTTCAGTGCAAAAGCCTGATATCATATCGGTTGATATTGAACAATTAGGTAAGATACTCCGGATTGACCTGATACGGTCCATATACCACTCTCTGGTATACTCCCTGTTCATTAGTTTAAGGATCCGTGTACTGCCGCTTTGGGCAGGTAAATGAATATGTTTGCAGATATTGTCGTGTTTTGCCATTATTCTTAAGAGATCATCTGAGAGATCCTTGGGATGTGATGTGGAAAATCTTATCCTGAGCAATGGATCAATACCGGCTACTTTGTCTATAAGCTGCGGAAAATCGATTATCTCATTATCATTTTTCCAACTGTAGGAATCTACATTCTGCCCCAGGAGGGTAACCTCCCTGTATCCTGACTGAAACAATTGTTTCACCTCTTTTATTATTGATCCGGGATCCCGGCTTCTTTCTGCTCCCCTGACATATGGTACCACACAATATGCACACATGTTATTGCATCCTCTCATGATAGAGACAAATGATGTAACTCCGTTTTTATCCATTCTCACCGGGGAGATGTCTGCATATGTCTCTTCACGGGAAAGGAGTACATTTACGGCTTTATGCCCCGATTCAGCATCGGCAACAAGCAATGGAAGGGCACGGTAAGCATCCGGTCCTACAACAATATCGACAAGCTGTTCCGTTTCTATCACTTTTTCCCTGAGCCGTTCTGCCATGCAACCAGCCATTCCGACAACCAGTCCCTTATTCTTTTTCTTAAGATGCTTTATTGCCTTGAGACGGTTCCAGATACGTTGTTCTGCATTATCACGAATTGAACAGGTATTGAGTAAGATAAGAGAAGCTTCATTTATATTATCAGTAAGTTTAAAGTCCTGCTCATTTAGTATTGATGCAATGACCTCACTATCAGCAACATTCATCTGACAACCGTATGTTTCAATATATAATTTCTTTATCAAAAATTGAAGGTGTATGTTATAAAAGTACAGTATTTGGGTGAAAGGTTACAGGCAACAGGATTATTATTGCTGGATTTCCCAGTGTCCGACTCCCGAATCCTTTTAATCGCATCACAAAAGTATAAACTATACCCGATGTATTAAAGAAATATTTAATTTTGCATCGTATCAAATAATAAAGTCATATGTCGGGTCACAGTAAATGGTCAACAATCAAGAGGAAAAAAGGAGCTGCTGATGCCAAAAGAGGAAAGGTCTTCACAAAGATCATAAAGGAATTAATGATTGCTGCGAAAGAGGGTGGGGGTGATCCTGAATCAAATGCCAGACTGAGACTTGCAATACAAAATGCCAAAGGAGCTAACATGCCTAAGGATAACATTGAGAGGGCGATAAAAAAAGCTACCGGCTCCGATGCAGAAAGTTTTATAGAGACAACATTTGAGGGTTATGGCCCTTTTGGTATCGCTGTATTTGCAGAGTGCCTGACAGATAACAATAACCGGACTGTTGCTGCTATCAGATCAACATTCAATAAGCATGGAGGGAATCTTGGTACAAACGGATCCCTCAGTTTTCTTTTTGAGCCCAAGGGAGTATTTACTATCGGAAAAGAGGGCCTTAACCTGGATGAAATCCAACTTGAAATGATCGATGCAGGGGCAGAGGATTTTGAGATAGATGAAGATACTTTTGTTGTTACCTGTGCCAAGGAAGACTTCGGGAGTGTCTCAAGAAAACTTGCTGAAATGGATATAGAACCTGAAGAATCAGGACTAAAAAGGATCCCAAACGACACAAAAAAACTCGATATTGAATCAGCCAAGAAAGTGGTCAGGTTTATAGAAGCGCTTGAAGATGACGACGATATTCAAAATGTATATCATAATCTTGAAATTACTGACGAACTGGCTGAAGCTCTTGAATAAATTGATAATTTCATGAGACGATCTTTTATTTTTACGGCCTTTTTACTGCTTTTATTTTCCTGTAAAAAAGAAAAAAATGATTTTATATGGGAAAAATCATTCGGTTCAGGGCATTCATATTTTATTGAATCTTCTGCTGACTCAGGATTAATAAGTTGCGGTATAGTTGACAACAATCCTTTCCTGCTTAAACTTGATAAAAACAAAAATAGCCTGGTTGAGTATCAGTCGGACAGGGAGGGCCTTTTCAGTTCAGCCTGGGCAGATACATCATGTTATGTTGCAGCAGGAAGCAGTGAAGGTAAAATGTTGCTATCAGGTATTGATAGAGAGGGTAACATGTTGTGGGATACCCTGATAACAGCCTCTTTTGATATAAATATCACGCTTTTATCATACTACGGAAACGGCGATTTTCTGGCTGTGGGAACATCCTTTCCTGATTCAACGGATACATACAATACCGGAATTTTTTTCGTAAAATTCGATACTACCGGCACTATTACTGAAACAAAAGAGGTTCCGGAAGGTGCTATTTTTTCGGTAAACAAAATATCAGTTGATGCTTCAGGTAATATTTTTATGCCGGTAAAAAGAAAATTAGCCAACAAAAAAACAGAGGCCAGTTGTATAAAATATAGTCCCGACCTAAATAAAATCTGGGAAACCGTACTATTCAATAATCCTGATTTTGGTGCTGAAAGCCTTGATATTATAGCCGGAGAAGATGGTAATATATACGTTTCAGGCGATACTGAATTATCAATAGAAGATGGATTATTGTTGAACTCATTCCTGGCATCTGTTACATCTTCAGGATCAATTAACTGGAAGAAATATTTCGAGAAATCAAATAGGGGCAATGCACTGATCTTTGATGCAAACGGACTTATTTTAATGCTTAACAGTAACTGTTTTATTGTAAACGTGATCAGTCCGGAAGATGGTTCAGAAACAGACAGGTTAAGAATTTTTGATATATGTGACCCATATAATACTGATGCCATTGGCGCAGATTTTGATCTGAACTATGAAGGTAATCTTATTATTGCCGGCTCTCTTGGAGGTAACTTTTATCTTGCACAGAAATCGTTATTACAGTAAATCGATAACATTAATATGATCAGAAAAATAGTCTTACTTGCCATAATAATTCTTCTGCAGGACGGATTATGTAAATCACAGACTATTGTTAAAACAACAGATCTTTTCTCCCGATCTGATGCCGGGAGAGGAGAGCTAAATATTTATCAGGATATGGCTCTTGATACTCTTGTTAGTCGATATATCATTGCCTCAAAACATAAATTAACACCCGAGGGATCACAGGGGATGGGGGGGTTCCGTATACAGATCTATTACAGTTCTGTTAGGAATGCCAGGGAGGAATCTGCCCGCGTAAGAGCAGAATTTATTAATAATTTCCCCGATTTAGTATCATATGCACAATACAGGGAACCGGGTTACTTCATGGTCAGGGCTGGTGACTACCGATCCAAAACAGAAGGATTCAAAGATCTTATGAGGGTTAGAAAGGAATTCCCGGATGCCTATTTTGTTCCGACAATAATTAACTTCCCCGACAAGGGAACAAACTAATTATGAGCGAATTAATTAAACATGAATGCGGTATAGCAATATTAAGACTGCTCAAACCGCCTGAATATTTTATTGAGAAATACGGATCATGGGACTACGGTCTCCAGAAGATGTACCTGATGATGGAAAAACAACATAACAGGGGGCAGGATGGTGCAGGTATCGCAGGGATAAAATTAAATGTCAGGCCGGGGAAACCTTATATCTTCAGGCAGAGATCAAACGGGAATGAAGCAATAAAAGAGATATTTGATCATATTTATGATGACATTGGCAAAATAAATAAAGAAAACATATCAGATGTCGGATTTATTAAAGAGAATATCCCTTTTGCCTGCGATATATATATGGGACATCTCAGGTATGGTACCTATGGAAGTTATAATATTGATTCAGTACACCCCGTAAGCCGTGAAAATAACTGGAAATCAAGAAACCTGGTCATGGCGGGTAATTTTAATCTTACAAATGTAAATGAGATATTTTCAAACCTGATCGACCTTGGCCAGAATCCCATTGATTTTTCCGATACTGTGACTATACTCGAAAATATAGGTCACAGACTCGATGAGGAAAATGAACGACTTTTCAGGCAGTTCAAAGAACAGGGATTTTCAAAGAAGGATATTTCACCACTCATTGAACAGAACCTTGACCTTGTAACTATTCTTTCAAAAGCCAGCCGTAACTGGGATGGAGGTTATGTCATGACCGGAATGGTGGGCCATGGCGATGCCTTTGTGATCAGAGACCCCTCGGGCATACGGCCTGCGTTTTATTATATTGATGATGAGGTGGTTGTTGTTGCATCAGAAAGACCGGTGATTCAAACGATTTTCAGTGTCAGAACAAATGAGGTCTCTGAACTTCCTTCCGGAAATGCTATAATCATAAAAGCTTCCGGTGAGACTTCTGTTGTACAAATAAGAGAGGAAGCTAAACAACGCAAATGTTCATTTGAAAGGATATATTTCTCAAGAGGGACCGATAAGGATATCTACCGGGAAAGAAAAAAACTGGGTGAACTACTGACCGAACCGGTACTGAAAGCAGTTGATTATGACCTTGATAACACAGTATTTTCCTATATACCAAATACTGCTGAAAGTGCATTTTTCGGACTTATAAAAGGGGTGGAAAATTACCTGAACCATTCCAAGGTCGACATTATAATGCAGAAAAAAGAAACAGTGACCAGGGAAGAGCTTGAAAAAATTATCGGCAAAAGACCAAGGGTGGAAAAAATAGCGGTCAAGGATGCGAAACTGAGAACCTTCATTGCTGTTGACAATGGGAGGGATGATCTTGTAGGACATGTATATGATGTGACATATGGGGTTGTAAAACGAGGTATTGATAATCTTGTGGTTATTGATGATTCTATAGTAAGGGGTACAACTCTTAAGAAGAGTATTATAAGGATTCTTAACAGGCTAGAGCCGAAAAAGATAGTAGTTGTTTCCTCTTCTCCCCAAATAAGATACCCTGACTGCTATGGAATAGATATGGCAAAGCTGGGGGATCTTATAGCTTTCAGAGCTGCAATAGAATTACTTAATGAGAGGGGGGATACAGCACTTATTAATAAAACCTATGATGCTGCAAAAGCAGAACAGCAAAAACCTGTGGAAAAAATACAAAACCTTGTCAGGGAATTATATAAGCCATTTACTGCAGAAGAGATATCAGAAAAAATATCCTCTATGCTGAAAACTTCTGACATTAATGCCAAAGTTGAGTTAGTATTTCAATCTATTGAGGGACTTCATGAAGCATGCCCGAATCATATTGGCGACTGGTATTTTACGGGTGACTATCCCACACATGGCGGAAACAGGGTAGCCAACCAGTCATTTATTAACTATATAGAGGGCAGAAATGTAAGGTCCTACTGATCTTCATGTGAGAACCACCTTATCATGAAATCATGCTTATACGATGCGAGATGTCTGTTGATCTTCTCAACATAGATATCCCTTAATGTAATCATAATTCCTGTTTCCTCAACATTTCCGAAGTGATGATTAATAAATGTCCCGAATGTACGCATTGTCGGTGACAGATTCATATAGGCATTTATCAGAGGCGGGATAGTCTCTCCAAGTTTCCTTACCTCTGAGGAGAGTATCTTATAATCTTCCTTATACCTTTTGTTACTGAATAAGCTTTCCATTTCTTCCTCGTGAAGATCTCTCATTGCCGGTTCTATAGGTGTAACCAGATTTTCAGGATCCCCAAAATGTTTTTTAAGAAAATAGAGGATCATGTTTCTTGCATTCTGGTTAAAATGAGAATACATTGTAACTTTTCCGAAAAGATATTTAAGGTGGTGATTATCAAGTATTAAAGCGCCCAGGCCATCCCAGAGATTATCGAGAGCAAACAGACTTTTTCTTCCCCTGGTGCGCGATTGATAATCGGGATGTACAAAGGAGCGTCCCAGCTCCATCATGTGGGGATAATATTTTGACAGGAATTTCTTGGAAAAATTAAAATATAATGATGAAGCAAGTTTTGTTATGTCGCATACAATACATCCATGGGAAGGGAAATAAAAACGATATCCCCCTACAATCTCCCTGTTATCGGGGTCCCAGACAATCAATTGTTTCTGAGGATCAACCTCCGTAGTGTCAAAATCGTCAATATCTATCGGTTTGCCTGTTCCACCGCCGGCATGACGGAATGTTATCTCCCGTACACGGCCAACCTCATGCATGAGAGCAGGTGAATCATTATTGTCGAAAATATAAACCTCATTGTTGGCATTATTGGTTTTCCGGAGAAATCTGTCTTTTGTGAGTTCTGCAATTATCTGATCTATAGGCAATTGATCAACAACAGGTTCCATGTCTGGGTTTATAAAGAATAATTTTCGAATATTTTATCCGGAAATTCGCATGCAATTTAGTATTTTTTTAATAATGTGTTGTCAGTCTATTGCTGATTCGAGCTCATATGTTTTCGATTTTACCCACTCCGCCCACTCAGGTAATGACTTTGAACTGTCAAATGTTTGCCGGGGTATGACTTTCCCGAAAACCAGAGAGATATTTTTCCCTTTTTGATGGAACAACTCATCAGGGAGATACAACATTTCAAAATTCGATTTTATACCTAAAAAAGTCCGGATATTTGCCAGGTTATAAAAAAAATCCGAATTTCTTCCTGAGAAGAAAGCCGGGATGATATCTCTTTTGTGTTGTATAGCTTTGGATATGAAGCTTTTATGCCAAACGAGGTCCTTTATGATACCATGTTTTTTCCGGGAACACAAACCTGCCGGAAAATAAAGGATCTGACAATCCGAAGCATAGGCTTCTTCCAGTGTTCTGACGGCCTCTTTTGCCTGGCCGCCATGCTTATTTACCGGGAGGAAAATGCCTGAGAGATTTGTTATGTTAAGCAGGATATCATTTACGGGAAATTTGATATCGCTATAGTACTTTGATAACTCATACATGAAAACAAGTCCGTCGAGTCCGCCAAGGGGATGATTCGAAACAAAGAAATACCTGCCCTTTGAAGGTATATTTTCCGATCCATATACCATGTATCTGATTTCAAAATAATCCAGTCCTGCAGATACAAATTCTGCATCTTTCAGATGGCTATATTTCTGAAGGAATTCATTGATCTCATCCTGATGAACAATCCTTTTAAGGTAATTTATAAAAAACGACGGTACTGCACTGGCAAGAGAAGGATTTTTAGAGCGAAGAACCTCCTTAACATCAATTTTCAAAGGGTCATTAATTCCTGATTCCTGTTCCACTTTATCAATATATTGATAGAGAAAGGCAAATTTATAATTTTTTCACATCACCTCAATTCTTTACCCGACTTTTGACCTTTGCGGTTTACTTTCTTTTATTTTTTCTACATATTCGCTGGGGCCCCATGGTTGTAAGTCCCATTCCGTTTTATATCAGGATTAGGTTGTAATCTATATCCAAACAGCTGAAAGTTATTAACAAATAAATAAAAAAAGTGGAGGAAAGTGGGGGTAAGTGGATATTTTTTACTTATTTTTAGCTTTTTATATTCCAGGTAAGGATTATGGCCACATTTATAGGTGATTATACGTGTAAGGTTGATGTCAAGGGAAGGATTATTCTTCCTATGGCATTTAAGAAGCAGATGCCTGCTGATGCACGTGACCATTTTGTGGTCAGGAAAGATATTTTTGAGAAGTGTCTTGTACTTTATGCACTGGAAGACTGGAACAGGCAGCTTGCCAGGATCAGGAAGAGGATAAATCCCTATAATCGTGAGCATAACACATTCCTCAGGAATTTCTTCAAGGGGACGGCAGAACTGACCCTTGATAGTAATAACCGTTTGCTCATACCTAAAAGGCTTCTTGACATAATAGGGGCAGAGAGGGATGTTGTTCTTGCTGGCCAGGATGGACGAATTGAGATATGGGCAGCTGATGTATATGAGGGACTTGAGATGCCTGCTGATGATTTTGCCACACTGGCAGAAAAGCTCATGGGAGGCTCTGTAATTGAACCTGACGAATAATGGCTTATCATATACCCGCACTGCTGGATGAAAGTATCGAAGGGCTGAATATCCGGCCTGACGGGATTTATGTTGATGTTACTTTCGGTGGAGGAGGTCATTCAATGGAAATACTGAAGCATCTTGTAAACGGAAGATTAATTGCATTTGACCAGGATGAAGATGCATCATTAAATGCTCCGGATGATAAAAAATTCATCTTCCTGAACCAGAACTTCCGCTTCCTGAAAAATAATCTAATGTTTAACGGAATAGATACTGTTGACGGACTCATTGCTGACCTGGGTGTCTCCTTTCACCAGTTTGATGAACCGTTAAGGGGTTTCACCTTCCGGCATAACGCACTACTGGATATGAGAATGAATAAGAAAAATCCGGTTACCGCAGCAGACATCATTCAAAAAGCCGATGAGCAAGTATTAGCGGATATCCTGTTCAAGTATGGTGAACTTCCAAATTCAAGGAAAATAGCAAAAGAATTAATCTCGGCAAGAAAAGAGAAACCTATAACAACAGCAGGTGACCTGTTGAGTGCCATCAGGAGACAGACTCCTGTCAGGCAGGAATATAAATTCTATGCAAAGGTATTCCAGGCCTTCAGGATAGCAGTAAATGATGAGATTGAAAACCTGAAGGAGATGCTGCAGCAGGCTCTCGATATACTTAAACAAGGAGGCCGGCTGGTGATCATTACATATCATTCGCTGGAAGATCGTGTAGTAAAAAATTTCTTTCGTTCAGGAGATTTTGAAGGTACAGACAAAAAAGATTTTTACGGAAATATAATTACGCCTTTCAGAGTAATTAATAAAAGGATTATAACACCTGGTAATGAAGAGATTGCAATCAATAACAGGGCAAGAAGTGCAAGATTGAGAGTAGCGGAAAAAATTTGAAGCATGACAGAGACGGAAGAGGGAAAAGATAAAAAGGAGAAAAAGAAGAAAAAGGGCAGCTTTATTAAAGAGCTTCTGAGCGGTAGTATGATCACAGAAAAGATTATTCTGAAAAATCTGTGGTTTATACTTCTTCTGACACTTCTTGCTGCAATATATATCGGTAACAGGTTTCATGCAGAAAAGATTACAAGGGAAACAGCCAGATTGCAGAGAGAGGTAAAGGATCTCAGGGCAGAATCACTTTCAACATCGACCGACCTGATGTATATAAGCCGGCAATCGGAGGTATACAGGCTTGTCCGTGAAAGAGGACTTAATCTTGAGGAACTGAAGATACCTCCATATAAATTACTGGTTGACAAATGATATATGTAAATGGCAGTCAGGGATGAAATAGTGGTACGAAGTGGTGTCGTGTATTTTACAATAGTAATTGTAGCTTTTGCAATACTTATCCGTATTCTGGTTCTTCAGGTAGTTCAGCGGGGTAAATGGGCAGGTATGAGTGATAAATTTGTTTACAAAACAGCTGAAGTACCTGCAAACCGCGGTGATATTCTTGCTCATGACGGGCGCCTTCTGGCAAGCTCTGTGCCATACTATACTATCTACATGGATACCAGGAGCACTGGAATGTCGGAAAAGACATGGACAAACGGGATAAGCGGATTATCCTCCGGACTTGCAAAAATTGTTGGTGAGAGATCAGCATCTGAATGGGAGACAGTAATAACAAATGCCCGAAAAAAGGGTGACCGCTATTTCCTGATTAAACGCAGAGTCGATTATAAAACACTTCAAAGACTCAGGGGACTGCCAATCTTCAGGGAGGGACAGTACAGGGGAGGAATGGTTGCCCAGGCAGAAAATCACAGAATACTTCCCAATAATGAGCTGGCAGCCAGGACAATAGGCTATCTCAATCTGGGAGAAGAAGGAACAGAAGTCGGGATAGAGGGTTCCTTCAATAAGGAACTTGCGGGTAAGAACGGAATGGTGATAAAACAACGACTTACCGGCGGTGACTGGATAACTGTAGACGTGGCCGGCAGCGTAGAACCAGAAGACGGAAGTGATATTGCTACAACTATAGATGTTGATTTACAGGATGTTGCTACATCTGCACTTACGGCACAGCTAAAGAAACATAATGCACATCACGGCTGTGCAATTGTTATGGAGGTAGCTACAGGTGACATAAGGGCTATAGCTAACCTGGAACAGGGAAGGGACGGTAATTACCATGAATCATATAATTATGCCATAGCCGAGAGTACGGAACCCGGATCCACTTTTAAACTTCCGGTTCTGATGGCAGCTCTTGAGGACGGAGTTATTGATACCGGAGATATTGTCGACACAGGTACAGGTAGCGTCAGGTTTTACAATAAGATTATAAGGGATACAAGAAAGGAAGGATATGGAAAACTGACTGTAAAAGAGGTGTTCGAAAAATCTTCAAACGTCGGAACATCAAAGCTTATTTATGAGCATTACAAAGAAAATCCTAAAGCTTTTGTTGACCGTCTTTATGCGATGAGACTGAATGAAAAACTCAATATTCAGATTATGGGTGAAGGCGAGCCTTTGATAAGATACCCGGGAGATAAACTCTGGTCAGGACTCTCACTGCCTATGATGTCACATGGTTATGAGGTCCAGCTGACACCTTTGCAGATACTTACATTTTACAATGCAGTAGCTAACGACGGGAGGATGATGAAACCACGTTTTGTCACTGCTGTTTTGAGAAACGGAGTAATAATAAAACGGTATGAACCGGATGTGATAATCAACTCAATAGCATCACGTTCCACGATAAAAAAAGTAAGAAAAATGATGGAGGGGGTTGTGGAACACGGAACCGCCATGAACCTCAGGAATACAAACTATAAAATAGCCGGTAAGACCGGAACAGCACAAATTGCAATGGGGAAATCAGGATACAGGTCTGGTGCCAGGATATCATATCAGGCCTCTTTCGTTGGATATTTCCCTGCAGAAAATCCTCTCTATTCATGTATTGTTGTGGTTAATGCACCTTCAAACGGAGTCTATTACGGCAACCTTGTTGCCGGTTCGGTTTTTAAGGAGATTTCCGACAAGATATATGCAACTAGTTTTTTCAGGGATTACAGTGTGGAGAATGGTGATAAAAGGCTTGCATCCGCACCTGAAGCCGGCAACGGATATCGTGAAGATATCAATATGGTTCTCAGGCAAATGGATGTAAAATACAGGAGAACAGCTAATAATGATTGGGTGGCAACAAGAGAAAGAGGAGACACGGTACGGCTTGTTGGATTGGATGTTAAAAAGGGTTTCGTCCCTGATGTTCGCGGGATGAGTCTCAGGGATGCTATATACCTTCTTGAAAACTCGGGTTACAGGGTTAAATACAGCGGCAAAGGAAAGGTGCGACGGCAGTCACCGGCACATGAAGCAAGATACCTGGAAGGACAGATTGTCTCACTGGAGCTTAATAAGTGATATGATAAGGCTTGAAAAAATATTGAATGGAATAGAGATAGTATCCTCTTCGGGTGATTGCAAAAGTGATATTGAAGAGATAGTTTTCGATTCCCGCAACGTGAAAAAGGGCTCCCTGTTTGTTGCAGTTAAAGGCACCCGGACTGACGGTCATGATTATATTTCTGATGCCGTGCAGTCAGGAGCCGTAGCAGTTATCTGTGAGAAACTACCCGGAGATCTCAATAAAAATATCTGCTGGATAAAGGTTGCCAATTCAGCTAAAGCCCTGGGAGAGGCAGCATCAAATTATTATGACCGGCCATCATCAGGTTTAAAACTGACAGGAGTTACCGGAACCAATGGTAAAACAACTATTGCCACGCTCCTTTACAGGATGTTTACTGCACTGGGTTATAAGTGCGGCCTCTTTTCCACTGTGTGTAACTATATTGTTGACAAGGAGTTTCCGGCAACCCATACGACCCCCGATCCTGTTCGCCTGAACAGGTTACTGTCGGAAATGATAAAATCAGGATGCAAATATGCATTTATGGAGGTAAGCTCCCATTCTGCTGATCAGCACAGGATTGCAGGACTTAAATTTACCGGTGCAGTTTTCACCAACCTGACCCACGATCATCTCGATTACCATAAGACATTTGCCAGATACCTGGCAGCAAAAAAGAGCTGGTTCGATTCCCTGACTCCTGATGCATTTGCACTTATCAATACTGATGATAAAAACGGTAAAGTAATGCTTCAGAACTGTAAGGCAAGACCTTTTACCTTCTCAATGAGGAGCATGGCAGATTTCCGGTGTTCCATAATTGAACAGAGCTTCGAAGGAATGGGCCTCAGAATAATGGGAAAGGAGGTCTGGACCCGCTTTATAGGTGATTATAATGCTTCGAACCTTCTTGCAGTATGTGCTGCATCAGAACTTCTTGGCGCAAACAGAGATGAAGCGCTGACTGTACTAAGTAAACTTGAAACTGTCCCGGGCAGACTCGAGGTGATAAGATCACCGGAAGGTATAACTGGAATTGTTGATTATGCTCATACACCTGATGCTCTGATAAATGTAATTAATACACTTAATAAGATACGGGAAGATAATATGCGGTTGATTACTGTTGTCGGAGCAGGTGGTGATCGTGATAAAACAAAACGACCAAAAATGGCATTAATATCAGCTGAAGGAAGTAACAGGCTGATTCTGACATCTGACAATCCGAGAACAGAAGATCCGGAAAGGATCATTGACGACATGGAAGCGGGACTGACACATGAGCAAAAGAAAAAAACCGTAAGGATAACTGACCGGCGTGAGGCAATTAAAACTGCCGTAATAATGGCCTCTCCGGGAGATGTGATACTGATTGCCGGGAAAGGACATGAACCTTACCAGGAGATAAAGGGAGTGAAACACCATTTTGACGACAGGGAAGAACTCAGAAAACACCTGTTGAAGAATTAAAAATATCTTGTCATGCTCTATTATTTGTTTGAATATCTTGAAAAACTGAATGTCCCGGGAGCAGGGGTATTTGCATATATATCGTTCAGATCAGCCGCTGCAGTCATTACATCCCTGTTAATATCAATGCTGACAGGGAAGAGAATAATAATGTTCCTTCAGAGGAAGCAGGTTGGAGAGGTCGTAAGAGACCTCGGCCTGGATGAACATTATCAGAAAAAGGGTACTCCATCAATGGGGGGACTTATAATACTGGCATCAATCCTTATACCAACCCTTCTCTTTGCTAAACTCGATAATGTTTATGTGCTTCTAATGATGCTTACCACAGTATGGCTTGGAGCTATTGGTTTTCTGGATGATTACATAAAGATCTTCAAAAAAAATAAGGAGGGTCTGGCCGGTAAATTCAAAATAGCAGGACAGATAGGACTGGGAATAATTGTAGGTCTTACACTCTTTTTCAGCGATGATGTAAGAATAAGTGAAAAGGTAAGTATTTCAGAACTTACCGCCAGGGAACGGAATGAGATGGTTGATTCTTCAGTACCAGCATCATCATCATCATTTATGGAAATTTCCATGGAAAGAAAATCCACTAAAACAACAATCCCGTTTGTTAAAGACAATGAATTCGATTATGCCTGGTTGGTCGCATTTATTAATAAAGATAAGAGACAATTCTGGACCTGGCTGGTTTTCATTTCAATAACCGTATTTATCCTTACTGCCGTATCGAACGGAGCAAACCTGACCGATGGACTCGACGGACTGGCAACAGGTATCTCAGCAATCACAGGTACCGCACTGGGTATACTGGCTTATGTCTCGAGTAACATTATTTATGCCGATTACCTTAATATAATGTTTATACCTCATAGCGAGGAACTTGTAATATTTGCCAGTGCATTTATCGGAGCCACAATAGGCTTCTTGTGGTATAATTCCTATCCTGCACAGGTATTTATGGGAGATACCGGAAGCCTGGCTCTGGGTGGTATTATAGCAGTCTTTGCCATAGTCATAAGAAAGGAGCTGCTTATACCAATATTGTGCGGAATTTTCCTCGTTGAGAACCTGTCAGTTGTTATCCAGGTGGGCTGGTTTAAGAGAACAAAAAGAAAATATGGGGCCGGGAGAAGAGTATTTCTTATGGCTCCCCTGCATCACCATTATCAGAAAAAAGGGTATCCCGAACCCAAAATAGTGATACGTTTCTGGATTGTGGCAATAATACTGGCAGTATTAAGCATAGTAACTCTGAAGATAAGATGACCGGATGAAAAAGAAGATTGTCATACTGGGAGCAGGTGAAAGCGGGGTCGGGTCAGCAATACTGGCACTGAAACAGGGATATGATGTTTTTGTCTCCGATAATAACATTATAAAAGATAAATACAGGGAGTTGCTTAACAGCAGAAAAATAGAATGGGAGGAAGACAAACATACTGAAAATAAAATACTTGCAGCTGATGAAGTGGTAAAAAGCCCTGGTATCAGTGACAATGTACCATTAGTAAAGAAACTTCATGACAAAGGGATACCTGTTATTTCAGAAATAGAATTTGCCGGAAGGTTTGTAAATGGCATAAAAATATGTGTCACGGGCAGTAACGGGAAGACAACTGTTACCAACCTGATTTACCATATACTAAAGAAGGCGGGTAAAAATGCTGCAATGACAGGGAATGTCGGTAACAGTTTTGCCATGGCTGTTGCTGAGGGTGGTTACGATTATTATGTGATAGAACTGAGCAGTTTCCAGCTCGATGGAATGTACAGTTTCAGGGCTGATATGGCAGTACTGATGAATATCACTCCCGACCATCTCGACAGGTATGACTATGATCTTCAGAAATATATCGATTCTAAATTCAGGATTACACAGAACCAGGGAGAATCAGATTTTCTCATTTACTGGGCCGATGATCCTGTAATCAGGAAAGAACTGGGGGAAAGAAATCCGGTAATGACCCTCCTCCCTTTTTCTGATACCTCAAGTGAAAAAATGACAGCATATATCGAGAATGACAACTTAATTATTGATTACCAACATAAAACCAACCTTATGACTATTCATGAATTGGCGCTGAAAGGCCGTCACAACACCTATAATTCTATGGCAGCTGCAATTGCAACCAAAGTGCTTGGTATCCGCAAGGATGCTATAAGAGAAAGCCTCGCTGATTTTCAGGGAGTAGAACATCGCCTTGAACTGGTTTTCAGAGTGAGTGGCATTAATTTTATTAATGATTCAAAGGCAACTAATGTTAACTCAACATGGTATGCTCTTGAATGTATGGAAACAGCTATTGTCTGGATTGTTGGAGGTATAGATAAGGGGAATGATTATTCCGGGTTGATTCCAGTGGTGAAGGAAAAGGTAAAGGCAGTTGTGTGCCTTGGAAAGGATAACCGTAAGATACTTGAAACCTTCACTGATATAGTACCCACAATTGTTGAAACTATATCAATGGAGGAGGCTGTAAGATCTGCATACTACCTTGCAGGTAAGGGTGATACAGTCCTGCTTTCACCTGCATGCGCAAGTTTTGATCTGTTTAACAATTATGAGGACCGTGGCCGTCAGTTTAAGACGGCAGTACGTAATCTTTAATAAGTCATAATATGCAGAAGGGCTGGCTCACAAAAACATTTAAAGGAGACAGGGTCATATGGGGCCTTGTAGCCCTCTTCATGGTTTATTCTCTGCTGTCGGTTTACAGCTCTTCAGTAGGAATAGCCTTTAAGAACTATGGGGGTGACACAACCTATTTCCTCAGAAGCCAGTTTATTATGCTGCTGCTTGGCCTGCTCATAATAGTGGTAGTCCATTACCTGCCTTACAGGATCTACTCTGCAATGGCAGGTTTAATTCTAATCGTTGCTGCCGGATTACTGGTCCTGACACTTATTTTCGGGGCCAGGATTAATGAAGCCACACGCTGGCTGGTAATTCCCGGTACAGGGTTCAGGCTCCAGACTTCCGATATAGCAAAAATAGCCCTGGTGCTGTATCTCGCACGAACACTGTCAAAATATAAGGACGAACTGAAAGATTTTATACTGGTAACAAAGTACTTCATGCTGCCTGTTGCTGTTGTTTGTGTTCTCATTATGCCTGAAAATCTTTCCACGGCAATGATGATCTTCGCTATAAGTATAATTATAATGTATATAGGCCGGGTTCCTTTTAAATTCCTCCTGGCTTATATCGGGATGGCTGTTGTGGGTGTGGTTCTTTTTGCACTGGTACTTACAGTTGTTACCAAAGATAACAGGGTTGAGGTATGGAAAAACAGGATTGAAAACTTCTTTTCATCTGAAACCAATGCTGACACCGATTATCAGGCAAACCAGGCAAAGATTGCTATTTCAACAGGTGGCCTTTTTGGCAAAGCACCCGGAAGAAGCACCCAGCGTAATATGCTGCCGCAATCAAACTCCGATTTCATCTTTGCAATAATAATAGAAGAATATGGACTAATCCTTGGTGCAATACCACTGATACTTGCATATATGATATTGCTGTTCAGGGCAATAGTAATTGCAAAAAAATGTGAAACAGCTTTTCCTGCATTCATGGTGCTTGGACTTACTGTAATGATAGTAGTACAGGCAATGTTAAACATGCTGGTGGCTGTCGGACTATTCCCCGTTACCGGACAGACGCTCCCTATGGTCAGCTGGGGAAGAACTTCAGTACTGGTGATGAGCTTCTCAATAGGGGCAATATTAAGTGTCAGCAGGGTAGTGAATGCAAGGATCGAACAGGAGGAACTTCCTGAAGAGGAGATAACAGACGAAGGCGAAAGAATTTATGAACCGGCAAAATAACATAAGGATCATTATAAGCGGCGGAGGTACAGGTGGTCATATATTTCCTGCAATTTCCATAGCCAATGCCCTGAAAAGAATCGATCAGGGATTAGAGATCCTTTTTGTGGGTGCCGAAGGAAGAATGGAAATGGATAAAGTGCCGGCTGCGGGATATGAAATTAAGGGTTTACCGGTTGCAGGATTCTACAGGAGCCTGACGCCAAAAAATATTATTGTGCTTTATAAATTTTTCAGAAGCATGTCTCTGGCAAAAAAAATAATCACGGAATTCAAACCAGATGTTGTTGTCGGTGTGGGAGGTTATGCAAGTGGTCCGGTACTCAGACAGGCAGGTAAAATGGGAATACCTACCCTTTTACAGGAACAAAACAGCTATGCGGGTATAACAAACCGGATGCTGGCAAAAAGAGCTTCTGTAATATGTGTCGCCTATGAAGGCATGGAAAAATATTTCCCTGCTGAAAAGATCAAAAAAACAGGAAACCCGGTGAGGGTCTCGTCTGACATTTCTGAAAAACTTCGTAATGAGGCGTTGGAATTTTTTAATCTCGAAAAGGATATTCCAGTAATACTTGTGTTAGGAGGATCACTCGGAGCCGGTACTATTAATACAAGCCTCGCAGATAATGTTGAAAGGCTTAAAGATGAAAATCTTCAATGGATATGGCAGACAGGAAAACTCTACTATGAAAATGTAAATGCCCTCGTAAATCTGTCGGGCAGCAATAATATAAAAGTATACGATTTTATTAACAGGATGGATTTTGCTTTTGCAGCTGCGGATATAATTATCTCAAGAGCCGGGGCAGGTACTATTTCAGAACTTTGTCTGGTTGGGAAACCTGTGATCCTGGTCCCTTCACCAAACGTGGCGGAAGATCACCAGACAAAGAACGCCGGGGCACTATCAGAAAGAAATGCAGCTGTAGTAGTACGTGATAATGAGGCAGTCAATTCTCTTGTGGGTGAGGCGGTCAGACTGGTTGCAGATGAAAAACGAAGATCAGAACTGGCAGAGAATATTAAAGAGATGGCTGACAGAGATTCTGATGTCAGGATTGCTGAGGAAATATTTAAGCTGGCAGGTAAATGATAGATTTCAGTAATATAGAAGGATTCTATTTTGTAGGAATTGGAGGTATCGGAATGAGTGCCCTGGCTTTATATTTTAAAAAGGGTGGTTATTCAATCGCCGGGTATGACAGGTCTTCCGGGAACATAACTGATAAGCTGTCAGCATCAGGTTGCGATATTTCATTTGAAGATAATGTTTCATCAGTACCCTCTCTGTTCAGGGAAACAGAAAACAAGAACAGGGTAATCGTAGTATATACGCCTGCAATACCGGCGGATAATAAAATCCTGAGCCACTTCAGAAACACCGGATACAGGCTTTTTAAAAGATCAGAAATACTCGGTGAGATATCATCAAAGACTGATACAATTGCTGTCGCAGGTACTCATGGGAAAACAACAGTATCGACAATGATTGCACACCTGCTGAAACAGTCTGCTGTTGACTGCTCTGCCTTTCTCGGGGGAATATCCAAAAATTATGATTCAAATCTACTGACCGGCAAAGGAAGATATACCGTTATGGAGGCCGATGAATTTGACAGATCATTCCATCGCCTGAACCCCCTAATGGCAGTTGTCACTTCTGTGGATGCTGATCACCTTGATATTTATGGTGATCATAAGACAATGGTCACAGCCTATAATGAGTTCTGCGATAAGGTTCACCGGGGCGGGCTCATCTTAATTAATCATGCTGTAAGAAATAAGATAATCTGTCCTGAAGGAGTAAAATGCTATACTTATGGGAATGTTCCGGATGCTGATTTCAGTTACTTCGATACTGAGCATAAGGGTGATCATTACCAGTTCAGCATCAAAACGCCCGATAAAACAATAAAGGATATTCTATTTCCTTTCCCCGGGATCATTAATATTGAAAATATGACAGCGGCTGTGACAATTGCACTTTTTTGCGGTGTTACTGAAGAAGAAATACGGAAAGGGATAACCCTCTTCAGAGGTGTACGGCGCAGATTCGATATTAGAGTTGATCTTCCGGGACTGGCTTATATTGATGATTATGCGCATCATCCCGAAGAGATAAGAGCATGCATAATGTCGTTGCGGGAATATTTCAGGGGAAGAAAGATAACTGGGATATTTCAGCCTCATCTTTTTACACGAACACGAGATAATGCCGATGGTTTTGCTGCTGTCCTTGATGATCTTGATGAGGTTATATTGCTGCCAATTTATCCGGCACGCGAAAAACCCTTACCGGGAATTACATCCGAATTGATTTTTAATAAAATGAAGCTTGCCAGAAAAAGGCTGCTTACAATGGATGAAATACCTGAAAAGCTCAATGTAGTTGAGCTTGATGTACTTGCAACAATCGGAGCGGGAGATATTGACAGGCTTGCAGACCCTATTGAGGAAAAACTTAAAAGGGAGGTGGTTAGATGATCAGAAAAATTGCTAGGATATTGTTGTTTATACCGGTATTGTACCTTATAATAATACCCTTCTTCTTTGCTGCGTCGGCAAACTCGGGACCATGTACACGGATACTGATAAACATTACGGATTCAACAGATTATCATTTTGTTACAAACAGATACCTGATGAACCTTGTCTATGGTACTAGCACCAGGTTACTTGGACAACCTTTAAAAGAGGTGCCGGTTACTGATATAGAGAAAAGAATAAAGAGTCTCAGGGAGTTGAAGGAGGCAGAAGTATATACTGCTATTGACGGCACATTACATGTATATGTAAACCAGAGAAACCCCATAATGAGAGTGATCCCGGATGAGGGAGGCGATTATTTTGTTGATGAGGACGGGTATATGTTCAGAAAAAGGAACCTTTATAACCCTCGCCTGCACATAGTTGAAGGGGACATTGATATTACTCCATCAATGCTTGACAGAGTGAGTATACTCGATACAATCATTAAAAATACAGTTCTGAAAGATGTATACCATTTTGTCGATTATATTAAAGATAATAGTTTCTGGTCGGCCCAGATTGACCAGATTTATGTGGGAAGGGGAAACGAGATTGATATAATACCGCGTGTCGGAAACCATACGATACACCTTGGAACATTTGAAAACTATAAGGAAAAACTCAGAAATCTTGAGGCTTTTTACAAAAAGGTACTATCTGAAGTGGGATGGGAGAAATATTCATTAATAAACCTTGAGTTCAGAGACCAGATAGTATGCAGGAAAAGATAATAAGAAACCATATTTGAATCATATGAACAATAAAGAACAGTATGTAGCAGCTATCGACATTGGAACCACAAAAATAGTGGCTATTGTTGGTAAGAAAAACGAGAATAACAAGATTGAGATTCTCGGGTTGAGCAAGGCTCTTTCAAAAGGAGTAAAACGAGGTGTTGTAATGAATATCGAGGAGACAGTAAATGCCATCAGGACTACTGTTGAGGATGTTCAGCAACGTTCGGGCATTCTTTTCTCGGAGGTATTTGCAGGAATAGCAGGCCAGCATATTAAAAGTATGAAGAGCCGTGGATATATAATGCGTGATTCCTATGAGGATGAGATAAAAAAAGACGAGGTTTTCAGGCTCATAGAGGATATGCATAAGATCCACATTGATATCGGTGAGGAAATAATTCATGTTATCCCTCAGAATTTCATTGTTGATAATGAGACAGGCGTAAAGAACCCTATAGGAATGTGTGGCAGGAGACTGGAAGCCAATTTCCACATCGTGATAGGGCAGGTGGCCGCCGCAAAAAATATCGAAAAATGTATCCGCAAGACTAATCTTGCTGTAAAGGATATGATACTTGAACCTCTTGCATCGTCGGATGCAGTCCTTACAGATGATGAAAAAGAGGCAGGTGTGGTACTTGTAGATATTGGTGGTGGAACAACAGACCTGGCAGTATATTACGATAATATAATTCGTCATACTGCAGTGATCCCTCTCGGAGGAAATGTCGTTACTAATGATATCAAGGAAGGATGTGCTATTCTGCAGCGACATGCTGAACAGCTTAAATTACAGTACGGATCTGCTCTGGGTGACATAGCTCCCGAAGATAAGGTAGTATCCATACCGGGGATTAGCGGTAGAGAACCCAAAGAGATATCTTTCAAGAGCCTGGCATATATAATTCAGTCGAGAATGGAAGAAATTATAGACTTTATCAATTTTGAAATCCAGAATTCAGGTTATGCAGATAAACTGGCTGCCGGAGTTGTAATCACCGGAGGTGGATCTATGCTTAAACATCTTCCCCAGCTTATGAAATTCAAAACAGCCATGGATGTGAGAATTGGGATACCCAATGAACATCTTGCCGGATCAAGCAAAACAGAAATAAACCAGCCTATGTATGCTACTAGTGTTGGATTGATAATGCGTGGTTTTGAATACCTGGAGACCTATAAACAGTCATTTAATATAGCTCCCAAAAATAATTTTGTAAAGAAAGACATAGAACCTGAGGAAAAATTAGAAGGAGAACAGGGCGATGAGAATATTGAATACACCAAAGAACAGAAGACTACCCTGACAGATAAGATCAGGTCTATGATGCAAGCTATGTTTGAGGTTGATGATCAGTCAATAAACTGATAAGATTTAGATATGGTTGTGTTATCTTATTATTTACTGTTCGTACACACTTAAAAAATAAAACTATGTCAGACGATATAATGAATTTTGATCTGCCTGTTGAAAGATCATCGATAATAAAAGTCCTTGGTATTGGCGGTGGAGGTAATAATGCTGTCAATCATATGTTTGAAAAAGGGATCAAGGATGTAAATTTTATTATCTGCAATACAGATCACCAGGCTCTTGAAAGCAGCCCGGTGCCTGTTAAGATACAGATAGGGGAGTCTCTAACAGAAGGAATGGGAGCAGGGAGCCAGCCTGAAAAAGGCAAAAAGGCAGCCCAGGAGAATATAGCAGATGTCATGGAAGCTCTGGGTGGAAATACCAGGATGGTTTTCATTACAACCGGGTTAGGCGGAGGTACCGGCACAGGTGCAATACCTGTAATCGCAAAGGCCTGTAAAGATGAGCGACTTCTGACCATAGCTGTTGTTACCATTCCATTTAAATCGGAGGGTAAGGTCAGGATCAGGTATGCAATAGATGGTATTACCGAGTTGAAAGATCATGTAGATTCACTTCTTGTTATCGATAATGAGAAACTGCGTGAAATATATGGCAACCAGGGTGTCTCGACTGCTTTCTCAAAAGCTGATGATGTTCTTGCTATAGCTGTTAAAGGAATAGCTGAAATAATTACTGTAACCGGTTATATAAATGTTGATTTCTCTGATGTAGAGACAGTTATGAAGGATTCCGGTGTTGCTCTGATGGGAATGGGTGAAGCTGCAGGCGAAAACAGGGCCATTCGGGCTATTGAAAATGCACTGGCTTCACCTCTGCTTAACTCAAACGACATAACAGGAGCAAAAAGCATCCTTATTAATATTTCTTCAGGAAAGGGAGAACATGAGCTTACAATGGATGAACTGGGTGAGATAACCGATTATATGTATGAAACAGCATCCGAGGATGCTTTGATTATCAGGGGATTGTCGCAGGACGAAAACCTTGGTGAAAATATAAGTGTCATTGTTATTGCAACAGGATTTGAGGCAAATAGTATCTTCCAGCCTTACAGGAAAAAACCGCAGCAGGTCGAGTTACTGGCAAATAAAAACATGGAAACGCCGGTAGTTAATCCTCACAGAGATGATGAATCCTTTACTGTTCATGAGAAAGGTAAAAAATCAATAATAACTGATTTTGAGGAAGAACCACAGGGTGAATTGGATTTCGGATTTTCCGGAAGCAGTGATAATGAATACCAAAAGAGGAAGAATGAGATGAATGATGATGAAACGGAAAAATCAGGTGCTACATTGCGCAAAATGAAGCATATGCAGAATATTATGAAGAACGGGGGCATCTCAAGCAAAACAATGAAGGAAAATATTGAAACTTTCGAAGATGTACCGGCTTATGTCAGGAGAAACCTGTTGCCACCAGTCGATAAAGACAAACCTGATGAAAGCAAATTGTCGAAGTTTACCCTCACCAATGATGATGAAGATGGCCCGGTGCTGAGAGAAAATAATGCCTACCTCAACGATAACGTGGATTGAAACAATAATAACCTGTAATAATATGTTTATAGGGACGATGCATGCATCGTCCCTATATAATTTTCTATATTTGCGCAGATGAAAAAATATGTTTCAATATTGTTATTACTTCTTCTGCCGGTTATATTATTTTCCCAGAACAAACAACCGGCCGGTAAACGAATATTGAAACAATGGACACTTTCTGACGACTATGCCCAGGAGGTACAGGTACCTATTGATACAGTATTCTCATTATTTCACCGACACCGGATCGCTGACAGTTACTCCCCGTTAAATGCAACACTTGGAAATTATGGACTGCCTTTCTACCAGTTAAACTTTTTCGACCGGATTTTTGACCCTGATAAATTTTTGTATTCCTACTACTATCCATTCATCTTCCAGCCTGGTAATACTGTTTTCATGAATACCCAGGTGCCATTTACTGAAATGGTCTGGACTTACGGGGCTCCCAGGGAGACTTCAGAGCAGACATTCAGGATACGTCACTCACAGAATGTTAACAGGTTTTTCAATTTTGGCCTTATTTATGATATTATTTACAGTCTTGGTCAATATAATTACCAGAGAGCTGAGGATAAGACATTTACCTTATACTCTTCATATACAGGACCAAGATATAAAGCCTACTTTTCAGCAGGTATTAATAATATTTTATCATATGAGAATGGAGGTATTCCCGGGATCGACCAGTTATCAGAGTACGAGACACGTGAGGTACCTGTAAACCTCGGAAGCCTTAATTCAGCCACAAATATGCTTAAGAACAGGAATATGTTACTTGTTCAGCGTTATACAATAGGGAAACAGGAGCAAAAGACAGATACGCTTAAGAATGGAAGGAAGAATTTTGCCGGACTTAGCGGGACATTTTCCCATATACTGACATGGGAGAATAATAAGCATACATATACTGATAAGTCCCCCGGATCAGGGTTCTATGATACTGTGTTTATAAACACTTCCAGGACATTTGATTCGCTTTATTCACGAATCATTAAAAACACCCTGAGGTTTGACTTTTCTACAGATGAAAATCGTAAATTCAGCCTGGGAGGCGGAGTTGGCATCAGGAATGAGCTCCACAGGTATAGCCAGATAATCCCAACCCATGATTCTACCAAAGCTGATACATCAGTATGGAATAAAATGAATAATGTACTGGTTGGAAGACTATATAACAATGTTGGAGAAAAGTTCGGGTGGATGGCAAACGGTGAACTTTACCTTACAGGTTTCAGGGCTGGTGATTTCAATCTGTCAGGTGAGATAAAGAAGTCATTCGGATGGGAAAAAGGAACAGCTTCATGGCTGATTACAGGAAGTATAATTAACAGGAAACCATCATTCTGGTATGGACAATGGGGTGGTAATCATTTTGAGTGGTATAATGATATGAACAAGGAACTCAGGGTAGATGTAGGAACATCTTTTATTTATCCTGCCCGTAAAACTGAATTGAAACTGAACTATGCGATTATTGATAATTATACAGGATTCGATGAAAATGCTATGCCTTTTCAACATTCCGGAGGATTATCGGTTGCTGCCATGGTGGTACAAAAGGAATTCATAACATGGAAATTTCATTTCAATTTTGATATACTAGTACAGAAAAGCAGTAATATGGAGGTCCTTGATCTTCCATTATTTACAACCCGTTCAGCAGGATTCTTCGAACACATGCTCCGTTTTAAGCAAACAAACGGAAAACTGAATACACAGCTTGGCATTGAAGTTTTTTATCATACTTTATACCATTCTTATGCATATATGCCTGCTACCGGGAGATTCTATAACCAGTCGCAGGAAATGACAGGAGATTACCCTTTTGTTAACCTGTTTCTCAATCTCAAACTCAAAAGAACGCGGATTTTCTTAATGTTTGATCATATAAACTCCGGATTATTAAGTTATAATTATTTATTAACACCATCTTATCCATTAAATATCAGAATGTTACGCTATGGATTGGCATGGACCTTTTATAATTAAAAAATTGTTGTATCTTTGCACCCGTTTTTTAACACCGGAAACGGATGTTTAACTAAAACAACAATTTTGGAAAAGGTAATAATTTTAATATTAATATTTCTGGAGGCAATAACAGCTTCTATAAGTAAGAAACCGGCCACATCCCCGGATATTATCTCCCAGGTGAACTTTGATCTTGATTCTATAGAACACAGGGGAAGATTGATAGCAGTAACAGATTATAATTCAACGAATTATTTTATTTACAGGGGTGAGCCGATGGGTTTTCATTATGAATTGCTGAAAGCTTTCGCAAATCATATTGGAGTCGATCTTGAGATGGTAACGGAAAACCAGCTCGAAAATGCATTTAGCCTTCTTAATGATGGTAAAGCTGATCTGCTGGCAATAGGACTTACAGTAAGCGGGACACGTAAGAATGAGATTCTCTTTAGTGATCCTATTTACCAGACCAGGCAGGTACTTGTTCAGAGAAAACCACTACAATGGCAATCAATGACAAAAGATAACCTGAATAAGAAACTTATCAGGAATCAGCTCGACCTTGCACACAAAACGGTTTTTGTCCAGGAGAGATCTTCTCATGCTGAACGCCTTCATTCCCTGGAACAGGAAATAGGTGATTCCATCAACATAATTGAAGTTCCATACGACGCTGAAGAACTCATACAGAATGTAGCCGGCAGTGAGATAGATTTTACAGTATGTGATGAGAATATTGCCATGGTAAATTCAATGTATTACTCTGATATTGACATCAAGACACCTGTGAGTTTCCAACAGAATATAGCATGGGCAGTAAGAAAGGAACACTCGGAAATGCTGCTGAGAGAACTGAATCACTGGCTTAATTCTTATAAAAGGACAGCTGACTATGCCCTGTTATATGCAAAGTATTTTAAAAACGAGCGCTCAAGCAGGATAGTTAAGAGTGATTATTATGTAATTACTACCGGAAAGATATCTCGGTGGGACGACATGATTAAATCTGCAAGCGGTGATATTAATTGGGATTGGCGTTTGCTTGCATCACTTATTTACCAGGAGTCGCGTTTTAAACCGGATGTAAAATCATGGGCAGGAGCCTACGGCCTTATGCAGGTAATGCCGGGAACAGGAAAGAGACTTGGTATTGATATAACTTCATCACCTTCAAACAACATCAAGGCCGGGACTTTGTATATCAGCCAGCTTCAGTCTGTTTTTGAGGATAAGATAGATGATAATAACGAAAGAATGAAATTCATACTTGCATCTTATAATGCAGGTCCGGGCCATGTCCTGGATGCCATGAGACTGGCACAGAAATATGGAATGAACCCACAGAAATGGGATGGAAGCGTTGAATTATGGCTGTCAAGGAAGTCACAACCGGTATACTATAATGATCCTGTTGTGAAGAGCGGGTATTTCAAAGGTACTGAATCAATCAATTTTGTAACGGAAATACTTGACCGCTTTGAACATTATAAAAACTTAATTCCCGATCATTTAAGCCAGAATTACAACTAAACACTCTCTTTTTTTACCGACAGATAGCATTAATCATATCTTATTGCTTTCACGGGAGTGATCCGGCTTATCAGCTTTGAGGGTACCAGAAGCATTATAATGATTGCTACCATAGTCCCTGCATTCAGTAGGATGATGTGAATAAGGTCAAGATTAACAGGAACAGTCTTAATATAATATGAAGATGGATCAAGTGTTATCAATCCTGTTTTAAGCTGGATAAATACTATACCAATGCCAATCAGGTTACCCCATAATAATCCTTTGCTTATAAGATAGGCAGCCTGGTAAAGGAAGACTCTCCTTATTGTAACGTCCTCAGAACCAAGAGCTTTTAATACACCTATCATGTTTGTTTTTTCAAGTATCAGGATAAGCAGACCTGAGATCATGTTGAACCCGGCAACAACGAGCATAAGGAAAATTATAATAATCACATTGACGTCCTGAAAATTCAACCAGTCAAATATTTGTGGATACTTCATCCTGATATTGGTGACCTTGAATTTATCTTCATCCTCCAATACCCTGTAACCGATAGCATCTCTTACTGACATCGTTATCTCATCAAGACGATCAAAATCTTTTATAAATATTTCAAATCCGCTTATCTGGTCATCACTCCAACCGTTAAGCCGCTTTATGTGACCTATGTCACAAAAAACATAGATCTTATCAAACTCTTCGAGACTGGTTTCATAGATACCGCTGACAGTGAATTTTCTCATCCTGGGAGGATCCTGGACAAAATGCATTGCAAAAGAATCGCCTGTCTTCAGCCGAAGCATATCGGATATCTTCTTTGAAATAATCACCTCATTTGTGCGGGCGGTATCTGTTACTGTAAATACTTTTCCTTCTACCATGTTCCGGCTGAAGTAGCTCCAGTCAAAATCACTTCCTATACCCTTCAGAATCACACCCTGAAAATCTGCCTCTGTCTTTATTATTCCTGCTTTTGTGGCATATACCTGTATATGTGTGATTCCGGGTATATTTTTTATTTTGGGAATAAAGTCCTGATCCTGGTTTATCGGTGCTGTCTCAAATGAAATATTTGAATCAAAATTTGAGATCTGGATATTTGATCCGAAACCCACTATTTTCTCCCTGATCTGTTGTTTAAAGCCTGTAAGTATTGAAACTGCAACGATCATCACAGCTAGTCCCATGGCTATACCTGTTATGGCAATGACATTTATCGGCCTTGAGAAAGAGGTTCCTTCCCGCCTGCCTTTTATGAGTCGTTGTGCTATGAAGTATGGTAAATTCATCCTAAACAGGATTCAAATTTAACAATTTCTCTGTGGAACTCCGTATCTTCTCTGTGTAACTCTCCCGATAAATCGGGAAAAGTTGTGTGAGTTCTTATTTTTGTTAATAATTGACATAAACATAAAATCTGTAGATTTGCTGTAAAGTATTATTAAAATGGGAAGACTAATTACATTTCTATTGGTCAGCATAATGGCATATTCATGCTCCGGTAGTGAAAACAAACCTGTTCCGGGTGCAAACAGGATAGAGGAGTATAAACATCTTATTGAGGGTAAGGCTGTTGCAGTAGTGGCCAATCAGACCTCAATGATAGGGCAAACTCATATTGTGGATAATCTGCTGAATATCGGGATTGATATTAAAGTGATCTTTGCTCCTGAGCATGGTTTCAGAGAGCTGGCATCTGATGGAGCTACAATTCAGAATGGTAGCGACCCTGTTAGCGGGATTAAAATTATGAGTCTGTATGGAACCCGGATAAAACCATCTCCGGAGGACCTTGAAGGTATAGATGTGGTATTATTCGATATACAGGATGTGGGTGTAAGGTTCTATACATACATCTCAACACTTCATTATTTGATGGAGGCATGTGCAGAAAACAATGTAAAATGTATTGTTCTGGACAGACCGAATCCCAATGGTTTTTATGTCGACGGGAATATTGCTGACACATCATATAGTTCATTTGTAGCAATGCATCCCGTACCAATTGTTCATGGAATGACAATCGGAGAATATGCACAAATGATAAACGGAGAAAAATGGCTGGCAAATGGCGTACAATGTGATCTTTCGGTTATTAAGTGTAAAGATTACACTCATAAAGCTCTCTATGAACTGCCAGTGAGACCTTCACCCAATCTGCCAAACCAGACATCAGTATATCTCTATCCTTCAATATGTTTCTTTGAGGGAACCAGAGTATCATTAGGCCGGGGGACTCCATTTCCTTTCCAGGTTTACGGATCACCTCTTTTACCCGACAGGGGATTCAGCTTTACACCTGAGAGTCGTTCCGAATCAACAAATCCTCCTCTTCGTGGAGAGAAGTGCTTTGGGCTTGATCTCCGCAATGCAATTAATGATAAGATAGTACCCTCACCCGGTATAAACCTTCAGTGGGTAATTGATGCATATAATGAATATCCTGACAAGGGAAATTTCTTTACTCCCTATTTTGACATACTTGCAGCCGGACCGACATTGCGTGAACAGATATTGAAGAGGATGACAGCTCAGGAGATCAACGATTCATGGAAAGAGGGTCTGAAAGAATTTGAAAAAATAAGAGAGAAGTATCTGCTGTACCCCTGAACCCCCTCCCGATAGCTCCCGATAGCTATCGGGACGGGACGGGTTGGGACGGGACCCTCTAAAGGGGGGTAATTCTTCCCGGATACACTTTTAGTGCTTCGTCAAGTATCTCAATTGCATTTTTAAGGTCATCTATCTTCAAAACATAGGCGATCCTTACTTCATTCTTCCCATATCCCGGTGTGGAATAGAAACCGGATGCCGGGGCAATCATAACAGTATGGTTTTTATATTCAAATTCCTCGAGAAGCCATTGTGCAAATTTATCGGTATCATCAACAGGAAGCCGTACTACAGTATAAAAAGCACCCTTAGGTTTGGGACAGTAAACACCCGGGATTTTATTTAGCGCATCAACCATAAAATTACGGCGCGCCGTATATTCCCTGTTGACCTCCATGAAATATTCAAGAGGTGTATCTATTGAAGCTTCTCCTGCAATCTGGCCCAGTCCGGGAGGAGACAGGCGGGCCTGTGCAAATTTAAGGGCTGTGGAAAGAAGTTCCCTGTTTTTTGTAACCAAAGCTCCAATACGTACACCACATTCGCTATAACGTTTTGATACAGAGTCAATAAGCACAACGTTATTCTCGATACCGGTAAGCTTCATGGCTGAAAAATGTTCTGCACCATCGTAACAAAACTCCCTGTATGCTTCGTCGGAAAAGAGCCAGAGATCATATCTCTTTACAATATCCTTTAACTGCAGAAGCTCCTCTTTTGAATAAAGATATCCGGTAGGATTATTTGGATTGGCAATGATGATCCCTTTAGTTTTTGGTGTTATCTTTTTTTCAATTTCTGCTATCGGAGGAAGTGCAAAATCATCTTTAATATATGATGTAACAGGAATTATCTTTACCCCGGCAGATGTTGCAAAGCCATTATAGTTTGCATAGAAGGGTTCCGGTGTGATAACTTCGTCACCGGCATTTATGCAGGAATTTATTGCAAACAGGATAGCCTCTGATCCTCCTGTTGTAATAAGTAGTTCAGTATGATCTATGTCAATACCAATATTCCGGTAGAAGCCTGCCAGCTTACGGCGATATGATTCATTACCGGCAGAATGACTGTATTCAATTACCTTCTGATCAAGATTCCGTATAGCATTGAGAGCAACTTCAGGAGTAGGGATATCAGGCTGTCCGATGTTTAAATGATAAACCTTCCTTCCTTTTCTTTTTGCTTCTTCAGCATAGGGAACCAGTTTACGTATCGGCGAGGCCGGCATTGCTTTGCCCTTTTCAGATATTGATGGCATGATGACTACTGTTAATAATAAATAACAACGAACAAAATTAATTAAAAAGTTACATTAATAATATTATATACTCACAAGATCGTTTGAATTAGCTGCCGTACAAAATGAAAGAAAAATTGCACGATTCAAGGAACCCCGCTTTGCGGGATAAACTCCGTGATGCAGTTCCGCGCAGCGGAAGCATGATTGCATAATTCTGTTTGAAACCCACCCCTTAATTTCGTTTCTCAACTCCCTCAATCCCCTTCAACTCCCCTGTCCTCCGACTCCGTCAGACGGAGTCCGAAGCTTCAGCGAAGGAGGGTTCAACCCCCTTCAACCTTCTTCAACAATGATTTAATAATTATTTCTAATTTTGCACATCAAATGACCTGACTACAACCTATAAATGGAATTACCCTCAAAATACGAACCCGGGAAATCAGAAAGCAAATGGTATGATTACTGGATGAAATATGGTTTCTTCAAAAGTATTCCTGATAACAGGGAACCATATACAGTTGTTATCCCCCCTCCAAATGTGACAGGTGTCCTGCATATGGGACATATGCTCAATAATACGATCCAGGATGTGCTGGTACGCAGGGCCAGGATGCTTGGAAAGAATGCATGCTGGGTACCCGGTACCGATCATGCTTCAATAGCTACCGAAGCTAAAGTCGTTGCCAAACTTAAAAGTGAAGGTATTGAAAAAAGAAACCTTTCCAGGGAAGAGTTCCTTGAACATGCATGGGAATGGACCCGGAAACATGGAGGGATAATTCTTGAACAGCTTAAAAGACTAGGCGCATCATGTGACTGGGACAGAACTCTTTTTACAATGGACGAAAAGAGATATGACTCTGTAATAAAGGTATTTGTGGATCTGTTTAATAAGGATTTGATATACAGGGGAGTACGAATGGTAAACTGGGATCCGAAGGCAAGAACGGCTGTCTCGGATGAGGAGGTTTATTTTACAGAGGAGGAGTCGACACTATATTATGTCAGATATAAAATTGTCGGCTGGAACGATTATATTACTGTTGCCACAACACGTCCTGAGACCATCCTTGGGGATACCGCAGTTTGTGCCAATCCGAATGACAAGAGGTATCAGCACCTGAAAGGCAAGAGCGTTATTGTTCCGATGGCAAACAGGGAAGTCCCATTCATTTTCGATGAGTATGTTGACATGGAGTTTGGTACAGGCTGCCTCAAGATAACCCCGGCACATGATGTCAATGATTATCTGATAGGTCAGAAATACAATCTCCCTTCGATAGATATTTTTAATGATGATGGTACTATAAGTTCTGAAGCCCCAATGTTTGGAGGAGTAGACAGGTTTGCTGCAAAAGATCTGGCTGAACAGGAACTCCGGAGAACAGGGAACCTGATTAAAGTAGTACCTTATAAGAATAAGATCGGTCGTTCGGAACGTACACACGCTGTTATTGAACCTAAATTATCGATGCAGTGGTTCCTTAAGATGGACAAGATTTCACCTCCGGCACTCGATGCGGTTATGAATGGCGATGTACATCTTCATCCTCCGAAGTTCAAAAACCTGTATAAGCACTGGATGGAGAATGTACATGACTGGTGCATAAGCCGCCAGCTGTGGTGGGGTCACAGGATACCGGCATGGTACTATGATAACAATGATTTTGTTGTCGCCGGTAATATTTCAGAGGCCCTGGCCCTGGCAAGGAAGAAGAGCGGAAATAAATCACTCGGTGAATCTGATCTCAGGCAGGATGAGGATGTGCTTGACACATGGTTCTCATCATGGCTCTGGCCTATCACATCATTCGATGGTATAAATAAACCGGATAACCCCGACCTTAAGTATTATTATCCTACAAATGACCTGATTACAGCTCCGGATATACTCTTTTTCTGGGTTGCTAGAATGATTATTGCAGGTTATGAATTTATGGATCAGAAACCCTTTGATAATGTATACCTGACAGGAATGGTCCGTGATCAGCAAAGAAGAAAAATGTCAAAATCACTGGGCAATTCACCTGAACCTCTGAAGCTTATTGAGAAATACGGCGCCGACGGAGTAAGAGTGGGTATGCTGTTATGCTCACCGGCAGGCAATGACCTGCTCTATGATGATTCTCTGCCTGAACAGGGACGTAATTTTGCCAATAAGATATGGAATGCATTCAGGCTTGTAAAAGGATGGAAGGTTGATGATAATATCGATCAGCCTGCCTCTTCGGCAGCTGCTATAAAATGGATGAGTGAGATCATAAATAAATCAACAGCAGAAATTGATGCCAACTTCCGGAGATTCCGTATTTCTGAGGCACTTATGACAGTATATAAGCTGTTCTGGGATGAGTTTTCATCATGGTACCTGGAGACTATTAAACCCGAGTTTGAGAAAACAGTTGACAGAAAAACATATGATACTACTGTTACATTTTTTGATAAACTGCTAAGGTTAATACATCCTTTCATGCCATTTATTACGGAAGAGATCTGGCAACTCCTCAATGAGAGAAAAGAGGGAGAGAGCATTATGATAAGCAGATTGCCGGATATAAATAAATATGACAGGGAACTTACTGATAAATTTGAGTTTATAAAAGAGTGTGTTAGTGCAGTAAGAACGGTGAGAAGAGAAAAGGGAATTGCAAACAGGGATAAGCTGTTTCTTCAAATAAAAACAACTGAAAAGGAGTTTAATAGTGAATTTTTACCGGTACTTACAAGGCTTTGCAACTTATCAGATATAAAATTTGTAAAGAATAAACAGGCCGGAGCAGCATCTTTTATGATCAGAACGGTTGAGTTTTTTATTCCGGTGGGTGATAAATTTAATATCGATGACGAAGTTGCAAGGATAGAAGATGAACTAAACTATTATAGTGGTTTTCTTGCCTCAGTCATGAAGAAGCTTGATAATGAGCATTTTGTAAAGAATGCGCCGGCAAACGTCCTGGAAATAGAAAAAAAGAAGAAAAGCGATGCTGAGACTAAAATAAACTCACTTGAAGAAAGGCTTAGGGAGCTGAAGAAAAACTAACCGGTAATCATTGCGTAATCTTCCTGAGATAATAACTTTGATCTGCCCGGACAACTTCCCAGTCGTTGTTAAGTATAAGGTGCCATCCTTCTCCCTCTATCCTGTTACGGTCTTCCTTGAATCCTTTTGCAGTTATACGACCATATTTGAGGTTATTTGATATCAGGCAGCCGCCTTTGTCAACAGTCAGTTTCCCCCAGTTATCTGATATTCTTATCCGGTTATATATTGTACCAAGTGTGTCGAGAGGCCTGATGTCTTCCTGCTCAAAATCAAAATATGGACTTTTCAGTTCAAGCAGAACGACAGGTTTTTCCACAAATTTTGAAATACGCCGATTTATCCATTCTTTTATTGCCCTTTCCCTCTCAGCCTCTTCAGCGACTATTGTTTCAAATTTGTAATTAAGAGCTATACTGCCTGCCACATCACGACACACTTCAGGGCACTGGATATCATAAAGTTCCTTTACAATTTTTGTAAGATCCTCATTCTCAGAATGGATAGTTGTAAAATCAAAGCCCTTTTGCCACATTAAAGTGGCATATAAAGCTCCATGGATCAAACCATAGGAACGGGCAAAGGAAGGGAATGAATATATCCTTTCTAAAGATTCAAAAAGGCTTGCCCTGAATTCTTCTGTGGAACCTGTGGATAAAAGAATATTGGTAAAGGTGGCAAGTCCCTCATAGTTCTCAAACCTGATCTCATCGTTTATGTAATTTTTATAGGTCTCATGATTTGCTCCCCTGAATATCAGGGCATCTCTTATAGCAAGCTCTTTCTCCGGTCCGTCTGTATCTATTGCCTTTCGGAGAGCTTTCCATTCTAGCTTGAGCCAGATCCTGGCATTCTTTTCATCCATGATCGAGGTATTGAAGCCGGAAGATTTATAGCCTGTTGATTCCTGGAAAAGATGGAAAAGGCTATGTATGGACCATGATATTATCCTCGCCTCATCCTTTTCTGACGGCAATGGGACAAGGGCAAAAAGAGTACCTCCGAATTCAATAGCTCTGTTATTTATAATCATTTCTTTTGGATACAGACCGGTATAAATACCATCTCTTGCTTTCAATATACCGTCATGATCAGGCTGATTGGCTGTTATTCTCCTGGTTGATCTGTCGACAAACATCAAAGGTCCATATAGATTTTTCCCCCAGAGCTTACCATCATCCCTGTTACAGAGCTCTTCTATCTTATTGAAATACTGAATTGCAACTTCGGGTGTTAAATATGAATCATCTTCTTTAGTCTTGCATCCTGTAAGGCCAAACAAGACAAGAAAAAATATCCATCTTTTCATTAGCAGAATTTTAAGCGGATAAAAATATCAAAATTCTTTCATTTTGTCAAAATTAAGATTAACAGTATAAGACATTTATCATTATCTGTTACGATTTAATATTTAATTTTGCTGACCTAATTTAAATTATCCATGAAGCATAACGATATACTTTTAAGTCCTAATGAACTGGTTCAGTATCTTAAGAAACCAGCAAATGAGTTTACTCGTGATGATATCATCAGTTTCGTTGAAGCAAAGGGGATCTCAATGGTCAATTTCAGGTATGTTGCGGAAGACGGGAAACTGAAAACCCTGAATTATGTACCCTTCAGTCGTGATCATCTTATTTCTATACTTACTGCCGGCGAAAGAGTTGACGGTTCAAGCCTCTTTTCATTTGTGGGGTCAGGTTCAAGCGATCTGTACGTTATCCCCAGGTATCGTACAGCTTTTGTTAATCCCTTTACAGTGGCCCCGACCCTGGAAATACTCTGTTCGTTCTATGATAGTGAAGGAAGACCTCTTGTAAGCTCTCCGGAAAATATTCTGAAGAAAGCTTATACCCGGTTTGTTGAAAAGACCGGAATGCATCTCAGAGTATTTGGAGAGCTGGAATATTATATAAAATCAATTCATGATGGAATTTACCCGCTGGCTGATCAAAAAGGATATCACCAGTCAAAACCTTTTGCAAAGTTTGAAGAGCTCAGGGTTGAAGCAATGAGCCTCTGTGCAAAGGCAGGATGCAGAATAAAATACGGGCATGCGGAAGTTGGTAGTTTTACAAAGGATGGTGAGGATTTTGAGCAGCACGAAATTGAATTTCTTCCAAGTGAACCGGATGAAGCAGTTGATCATCTGGTTATAGCTAAATGGATACTTAGAGTACTGGGAGCGGAATATGATGTTGAAGTTAGTTTTGCACCTAAGATCACGGTAGGAACTGCCGGCTCCGGGATGCATATACATATGATGCTTGAAAAGAAGGGGAAGAATCAGATGGTCGAGAATGGCCATTTGAGCGATACTGCAAAGAGGATGATAGCAGGTATCCTTGACCTCTCTAAAGCTCTTACGGCTTTTGGAAATACTATCCCCACCTCGTACCTGCGTCTTGTTCCTCACCAGGAGGCACCTACAAATATATGCTGGGGCGACCGGAACAGATCAGTATTGATACGGGTTCCCCTTGGCTGGAACGGTGCTATGAATATGATAAAGGATGCCAATCCGTTTGATCCGGCAGAATATGATGAAATGCCACTAAAACAGACTGTTGAACTGAGGTCACCGGATGGTTCTGCTGATATTTACAAGCTCTTTGCCGGATTAATCGTGGCAATTGAACATGGACTTGAATTACCCAATGCGCTTGAAATGGCGGAACATCTTTATGTCAGCTACAATATATTTACTGAACCTGAAAAGAAAAAGAGGAAAAAACTCGAATCCCTGCCTGCATCATGCTGGGAATCAGCTGAATGTCTTCAGGTGAAAAGAGATTATTTTGAAAAGGATGGTGTTTTCCCGAAAGAGGTGATCGACAATATCATCACAAGGCTTAAATCATACAAAGATAAAGACCTTAGCGAACGACTCTATAACAAACCTGATGAAATTGGCAAACTGGTCAGACAGTTTCTTCATTGCAGCTGAGTGTCTGATTCTTTTTCTCATCCTCCTCACGTGCCTCTTTTATACTTACATTCAGCTCAAAGCCGATGAGGAGAGCTATTGAATTAAGATAGAGCCAGATGAGAATGACCATGAGTGTTCCGATCCATCCATATAATTGATTGTATTGCCCGAAATGGTTTACATAGAAGGAAAACCCTAGTGATGTGATTATAAAAAGTATTGTGGCCAGGGTAGAGCCAGGTGAGATAAACCTGAAATAAGTTCGCCGGGCCGGGGCAAGATAGTAAAGAAAAGAAATTGCCAGGAAAAGTAATATTATTACAAGGATCCATTTTATAAATACAATAATACTGATCACAAGACTTCTCTCCAGGATATCAAGTTCAACAAGATAATTAACCACACTCTTTCCAAAGATAACAAGAAAGCCTGCAAGGGCTATCATCATAAGTACTATGAGGAGCAGCATGATGGCGACTTTACGCTGGTGGATCCATGATCTGCTTTTAAAACTATGGGCAGAAACAACAAATGCATGAATAACCGCGTGAATACCATTGGTTGAAAAAATAATTGTGGTCAGGAACATAAAGAGCAGTAACGCACTGCTTTTTTTGGTTACAACATCAACGATTGTTTTCTCAAGGAAGTTAAAAGCATTAACAGGAAGGATATTTTCAAAAAGTTCAATCAGCTCCTTCTGAAAATTGGGTATAGGTATAAAAGGTATAAGTGTAAAAATGAATATTGATGCAGGGAGTAGGGCCATCAGCAGGTTAAAGGCTATTGCTGAAGCTCTTGTTACCAGCACTCCTTTCCTGAAACCTTTTATTACAAACTTTAAAACTTCACCAATCGGGATACCATCAAAACCTGGCAGAATAAGCCCTTTTATTCTTTCCCTTTTCCCGTTGATTCCGTCTGTTAAATGCATATACTACATGGCTTTTAAGCTCATGTCGAGACTTTTTATATGATGTGTCAGTGCCCCAACAGAAATGTAATCAACACCACATTCGGCATATGCTCTTACCGTTTCATGGGTAATACCTCCTGACGACTCAGTTTCATACTTGCCATCAATAAGTTTTACAGCAGTTACTGTATCTTCAATATTAAAATTATCCAGCATTATACGGTTAATACCTCCTGTTTTCATTATGGTTTTTACATCATCAAGATTTCCCGCTTCAATCTCTATTTTGAGCTTCCTGTTGTTTCTGTCAAGATATTCTTTCGTTTTCCTTATAGCCGGTTCAATTCCGCCTGCATACCTTATATGATTATCCTTAAGCATAATCATATCAAATAATCCCATCCTGTGATTATACCCTCCGCCGATTCTTACAGCCTCCTTTTCCAGAAACCTGAATCCGGGTGTTGTTTTTCGTGTATCCAGAATCTTTGTTTTCAATCCGGCTACAAGGGTAACATACCTGCGGGTATTGGTGGCAATGCCGCTCATCCTTTGCATTATATTGAGCACCAGCCGTTCAGCCTTAAGAATTGACTGTTGTCTTCCTGATATAATAAATGCAATATCACCGTGTTTTATAGGATTACCATCAGTTATAAATATTTCATATTTCAGGTTTTCGTCAATTTCAGTAAATACTATTTCAGCCACAGCAACACCTGCCAGGATACCATCATCCTTCACCAGTAGTTGCGCTTTACCTGTTGCATCCCAGTCAATACATGCCAGTGAGGAATGATCTCCATCCCCCAGATCCTCACCGATGCTTCTTAAAATAAACTCCCTGAGTATCCTATTTTCCATTTTCAGGTTCAATGCGTATCTGGTGAATAAGAAGTTCGGTGTTTACCTTCTTAAGCAAAAAATAGACTCTGAAGTCACCCTTCTCTGTTTTCAGGATACCAATGGCATATTGTGAATCGCTTTTTGCACCCTGATGCCTGATTATAAAATCCCTGGTTGGATATTTAGTGAAAAAATCCTTCAATATTGTCTCTGCAACATTCTTTTTGTAGAAATCCTCCTTGTCGAGCAACAACACCTCAACAGTGGAATTCATGAATTTTGATAATTCCGCCGCATTTCCTGCCTTGAATGCAATGGAAATACCCCCAGGTATTTTTGTCTGTTCCTGGACATTTGATGAAAGTGTGCTCAGAATGATAAGCAGAGCCGGAATAATATTAATAAACTGCATCTGATTTAATTTTTTCCGAATTCCAAATTCTACGCTTCACAAATTTAACTAATTTCATTTAAGAAAACCAGTCATACAGTATCAATATAATTATTATTGCAGGGGCACGTTTTTAATTATATTTTTGTATATAACAGGATGTTTTATTTAGTACACAAAAGTCGCGCCAATATTTATGAAAATTGCATTATTACAGACAGGAAAGACAACTGAAAAGTATGTAAGCGAGGGCGTTGAATTATATTCTGCACGAATCAGAAAATATTCAGGATTTGAGGTCATTACTATTCCTGAGATAAAAAATATCCGGAATATGTCTGCCGATGAGGTTAAGATAAGGGAAGGAAGGAGAATATTACAGGCAATAGGAAAGAATGATTTCGTTGTTTTGCTTGATGAAAAGGGAAAAGAACTCAGAACAACTGAATTTGCATTATGGATTGAAAAACAGACTATGGTTTCAGGTAAACGGATGTTGTTTGTTATAGGAGGTCCGTGGGGTTTCTCTGACGAGTTTAGTAAAACAGCAGAGTTCACTCTTTCTCTTTCCAGGATGACATTTCCTCATCAGCTTGTAAGAGTACTCTTCCTTGAGCAGCTTTACAGGGCTCTTACAATAATCAAAGGTGAATCGTACCATCATGAGTAGTGACTAAAGAGCATATTATGAGCAATAAACGGAACACTATAATCCTTCTTATACTCTCTTTTACACTTTTTCTGCTGGCTCTGGCTGCAGAATTGTTATACCTGAGTGATTTTGAATACAGGTACAGAACACGGAAGTTCAACAAGGTTCTTGCCTCGAAGGAAAAGGTGATGGAGGATTGCCTGAAAACTCTGAAACAAAGCAACACCAGGGGAGAATCTCGTGGTTCAACAGCATGGGAGGATGTGTTTTCTTTAGCCGAGCAGAATAATATCACAATTCTGGAATACCTTGATAACAGACTTGTTTATTGGTCGGATAACAATTTTGATGTTGCCTTAACAGCCGATGATTCATCGTTTACCAGACACTTTATTTTTCTTCAGAATGGCTGGTTTATACCAGGTACAATTGAAGCAGGCAACGAGAAATATGTAGGGTTATTAAAGGTCAGGAATGATTATTCTTTTGAAAATGATATAATAAAAGGCGGTTTTGTAAAGGACTTCAGGATACCTGATGATGTGGGATTTACAACATTACAGGGGAATTCAGAATTTAATATTACAAACAGTAATGGTAAATTTCTATTTTCACTTGTTTTTCCTGAAGTTAAAAGCAATACAATTCTTATTATTATTCCATTGCTTTTATGGGTCTCTTTCTTTATCCTTATTATTTTACTGACCTTCTCACTTGTTAAACTTTTATCAGAAAAGGGGAAACCTGTTACCGGTATTATTCTCTCCCTTTTGATATTCTCAGTAATGTACGGTGTTGTTATTGTATCAGGTAAACCTGAAGTTTTAATGAGGACAGGATTGTTCTCACCATATATCTTTTCACTAAATTCACTGGTACCTTCTCTGGGTCACCTTTTACTTTTAAGTATCCTGGCAGCAGTGCTTGTGTATATTTTTCTGATATGGTCTCCACCACAGGTAAACTTTAAAGATCCGCCTTCGCAATATTTGTTTTTAATATTTATGCTTATTGCCGGTGCCTGTATGATAAGTATGGTCCAGATTATTATCAGGCAGCTTGTTTCGGATTCCAATATAAGCTTTGAGACATATAAGGTGCTGGATATGAGTTTTTTTAGTGTAGCCGGATTAACTTCAATAATCCTGTTTCTCTATATTCCTGTACTTTTTTTACTCAAAGTTTTCAGGATAACAGAATTGAAGGATCTAAAAAACCTGATTATTCCTTTATTTACCTCTCTTGCCGTCTTCCCGGCTTTCTTTTATAAAGACCTGTTGTCACTGTTCTCAACAATTGTCCTTTTCATTGCGATAATTACTATTATTCTCTATTCAATAAAAAACAGCTCCGGGATATTCAGGATCATTGTTTTACTATCCCTGATATTTGGTATTTATTCGTTGATTCAGATATCAGTTTATTCCGATAATAAAACTACCGAGAATATTAAGATCCAGGCACTCTCATTTTCCACCGATAATGATCCGGAAGCAGAGCATCTGTTGCTGGATATGTGGCCGCTGATTACAAGTGATACAACCCTGAAGAGGATGATGAATGTCAGTGTATTCTGGAAAGAGGATGTCGACAGGGTTAACAATTATCTTAATGAAAAATATTTTGGCGGCTACTGGGGTAATTTTAACTTCAGTATTATTCCCTGCCGGAATATTGACTCTCTTCTTGTAGCTTCAGATAATGAGTATTATGAGAATTGTTTTGGTTTTTTTAATGAAAGGATAGATAAACATGGTTATCAGCTCACCGGCACGGGGTTCTATTTCATTGATAACCAGGCAGGAAGATCCTATTATCTGGGGCGGTTGTTGTTTGACATTGAATCTGGCGCAACAAATGGATTGTTCATAGAGCTTTACAGTAACGTCAATTTTTTTCAGCCCGGTTACTCTGAGTTGCTTCTTGACAAGAAATTCAAGGGTTATTCCGGATTAAAGGATTATTCTTTTGCTAAATATATTAATGGAGGTATTGTACTTAATTATGGTGAATTTGCTTATGATAAGACTGATGACCGCTATGTTGCCAGGGATTCCGAATACCGGATTTTTAACAGTGAAGGATTCAGACATTTAGCCTTCAGAAACGGTAATGCAACAGTTGTAATTAGTCATCCTGTAATTTCCCGGGGGGATCTGGTCATCTCATTTGCATATCTTTTCGCCTTCTTCTTCATTTTTGCTAATATTATTGTTTTGATTATCAGGCCTCCCGCATTGAAAAGCCTGAAAAGCCTCAATTTCAGGCAGAAGCTCCAGATGTCATTTGTCGGAATCCTGCTATTCTCATTCATTCTGGTGGGGATTGTTGTCACCCTTCTTACAATAAACCAATACAGAACTAAACATAATGAGAATATTAAAGAGAAGATGAACTCTGTCTATACAGAACTCGATAATATTTTATCAAATGAAGACCACCTTTCCGCTGATTGGACAGGTTCAACCAATACAACACTGAATGAACTGCTTATCAACCTGTCAAACATTTTTGCCACAGATATAAACCTGTATGATCTTAACGGATTCCTGATGGCCACCTCAAGACCTGAAATATTCTATCGCAATCTGACAAGTATGAGGATGGATATTATGGCCTATATAAACCTTTCAGACCTTACAAAAAGCGAATATATTCAGACAGAGTCAATCGGAACTCTGGGCTATCTGTCAGCATATGTTCCTTTCTATAATGCAAATGGGCAAGTGCTGGCTTATCTTAACCTTCCCTATTTCAGGATGCAGAGTCTACTGACCAGGGATATTTCCAATATGGTTGTAGCTGTTGTTAATTTCACTCTTCTGCTGATACTGATTACTATGGGCTTTGCTGTATTTATAAGTGACAGGCTTACATCTCCTCTGGCAATGCTGGGTAAAGGTCTGGCCAGTGTTGAATTAGGGAAAAAAACAGAACACCTAATGTACAAGGACAGCGATGAAATAGGTGAACTGGTAAAACAGTATAACAGGATGGTTGATGAACTTGAAGAGAGTGCCGGGAAACTGGCAAATTCAGAACGGGAGTATGCATGGCGTGAAATGGCGAAACAAATAGCTCACGAGATAAAAAATCCGCTGACACCCATGAAACTGAATGTGCAGCAGCTATTAAAATCATGGAAAGATGGTGTGCCTGGTTTTGACAAGAAACTTGAGAAATTTTCTAAAAACCAGATTGAATATATTGAGACTCTCTCTGCAATTGCATCTGCATTCTCATCGTTTGCAAAAATGCCGGGAACCAAACCCGGCCTTGTAAACCTGCTTGAGCAGATACAAACAACACTTGAACTTTTCAGAAATACCAGTAATGTCACATTCTGGGTCAGATGGCCTCATGAAAGTAAGGTATTTGTTTATGCCGACAAAGAGCATCTTAACGGGATCTTCTCAAATCTCTTTAAAAACAGCATACAGGCAATTCCCCCTGACAGGAAAGGACTTATCAAAGTCACCCTTGAGATACGCGGAAGTAAAGTAGTTGTTACTGTGGCAGACAATGGAACAGGTATTCCTGAACAATTACATGAGCGGCTTTTTACACCTAACTTCACTACAAAGTCATCGGGTACGGGCCTGGGTCTTTCAATAGCAAAAAAATATGTTGAGGGAGCAAACGGAAGGATATGGTTTGAATCGGAAGAGGATAAGGGCACTACTTTTTATGTGGAATTCCCCCTTATGTACACTGTTGAAAAACCCGGTGAGACTCCTAAAGTCTGATAAGAGGAAACTATAAATGTAATTATTTAGTTATATTAGCAGTTCATTTTGGCTTTAATGACAGCAAGTTTGTCACGCTATATCAAGTGGTTAATATTAAGTCTGTTAATAGTTACAGGATTTAATAATTGCCTGTCTGCTCAAACTAGTATAAGCGGTGTTATAAACCAGTATGCAAGGGTCACCTCAATTGGTGCTGATTTTGTTGTTATTGATGACGAAACCCAGTTCGATCAGTTTGCTGTTGGCGATACCGTTCTGCTTATGCAAATGAAAGGTGTATTAATCTTTGTTCTGGAAGACAATTCTTATGGATCAGGAGATACCTTTTTCGGAGAACCCGGTAAACATGAATTTCTGACAATTCTATTAACAGAAGACGCTACAAATACTATTGTATTCAGGAACAATATAATAAATACGACATTTGATGTGCAGGGAGATGTCCAGTTAATTAAAGTTCCTTCTTATAATTATGCTAAGGTTGATGCGACTTTAACTTGTCAACCCTGGGACAGTACCACCAAAACAGGAGGTGTACTGGCAGCCATTATCGGCAGAACAATATCAGTGAATGCGAGTATTGATGTCACTGGAAAAGGTTTTAAAGGGGGAGAACCTGTATTGGGTAAAGGTATTTGTAGTGAAGTGTCAAGTGATTGGAAAAAATACTCATATCCTGCCAATACTGACAGTGCAGGGAATAAAGGGGAAGGATTAGCAATAAGAGCAAAAGTCGGAAGTGCACCATATCCGGGAATATACCCGGAGTATGCAAAGGGGAAGGGAGCTAACTACAATGGTGGTGGCGGGGGAAATGGTAAGTTTTCAGGTGGTGGCGGTGGTGCAAACTATGGACAGGGTGGAACAGGGGGCTTGGAGCTAAATACCTGTACTCCAAATCCTAATCCGGGGGGACGCTATGGATATTCATTAGTATCTTCACTTATGGGACGACTCTTTTTAGGTGGCGGTGGCGGATCATCAACATATACTACAGGAGTATCAGTATCTGGAGGTAATGGTGGTGGTATAGTAATTTTGATAGCTGATACTTTAAGAGGTAATGGTTATAGTATAATTGCTGATGGTGGAACACCCGGTACTGCAACAGGAGATGCAGGTGCAGGCGGCGGAGGTGGAGGTGGTTCAGTTTCACTCTATATTCAAAGCTATTCTGACAATTTAGCGACTTCGTCATTGTTTTTATCTGCTAAAGGAGGTAAAGGTGGCAGTAATGCAGGTAACTTCGGTGAAGGTGCAGGAGGAGGCGGTGGATATATTACAACAAATAATATTACTTTACCGGCAAATGTGTCTAAAACAGTGAGTGGTGGAGAAAGGGGAGACAGACCGGGTGCTGCAACAGCATCACCAGGTTTGCCGGGTCAAAATGTAACAACATTTACACCTGTACTTAACGGATTCCTGTTTAACTCTATCGTATCATCAGTTACCGGCAATCAGGTAGATTCAATATGTTCAAATGTCATTCCTCCCATAATAGTGGGAACAAATCCCGCAGGTACCGGCCCCTTTACATATGAATGGCAGAAAACATATAATTTTGAAGGAACGCCATCTATTATAGCCGGTGCTGACTCAAAGAATTATGAATTTACAGCTACTGAATCCGACACTTTATGGATAAGGAGAATAGTAACTGATAATGGGTCAGTTCCACTGGTGATTACTGATACCAGCAAGTGGGTAAACATAATTGTCCAGCCGGCTATAACAGATAACCTGGTAGGTAAGGATACAACAATTTGCTATAACCAGGACCCTTTGAGCCTGGAACCCCTTAATGCGGGTCCGGCAAACGGTAATGGTATCTACCAGTATCAATGGATACAAAGCCTTAATGCTGATATGTCAGGAGCCGGCTCCACGCCTGGCACCTCTGACCAGGCATCTTATGACCCGCCGGCACTTACAGATACCACGTATTTCAAAAGAGTGGTGACATCGGGACGATGTGTCGACCAGAGTTCTACTGTTATTGTTACGGTATTGCCATCTGTTACCGGTAATGGTTTTACGGATCGTCCTGATTCTATAATATGCGAGGGTTCTCTGTTTGATACAATTATACCTGATGCACCGGGGGGAGGATCTGGCAGCTATGCTTACCTGTGGCAGGACAGTATCCCTTCAGCAACGTGGATTGATTCACCATATACAAATGATGTTACAACATATACTCCTGATACAATAGAGTTTGCCACTATAGAACAGAGATATTACAGAAGGGTGGTCTTTTCCGGGCCCGATAGTGTGTGCAAAAACAACAGTCCCCCTGTTCTTATGACAAGGTATCACCGTATTGAGAATAATACCATATCAAAAGACACCACAATATGTTCAGGAACAGTGCCTCCTCCTTTTACCGCGACCACTCCGGGGGGAGGATCGTTGATATATACATATATGTGGCAGGATAGTTCAAAAACAGCTTCCTGGACTACACAGGGAACCTCAATGTCACCATATTCACCTTCTGCACTGACAGATAGTACATGGTACAGGAGAATAGTCAATTCATCAGAGTGCTCTGATACGAGTAATATTCTTGTAATAAATGTCCATAAACCTGTTGCAAATAACATAGCATCATTGATCTCAGCATCGGGAAGCGATACTACTATCTGCAGCGGAGCCGTTCCAAACAAGATCAAAGGAAGTCTACCGACAGGCGGAACTGATTTACCGGGAGATTATGCATATCAATGGCTATTTTCTACGGATAACAGTACCTTTACAGATATTACGGGAGCAAATAATACTGACTACCAGCCTGAATCATTGGCTGTTACAACATGGTTTAAACGCAAAGTGATTTCTGGAAAATGCTTTTCTGAAAGCAATACAATCGAAATTATTGTACTTCCTGAAATAACCAACAATATTATTTCCGATGATCAGACAATATGTTACGGCACTACCCCCGCACAGCTGACAGGAACAGATCTGACAGGCGGAGCCGGAGGGACACCAACATGGTTATGGGAGGAGAGCAGTGATGGCATAACCTGGACGGCTGCTGAAGGGACAAATGATCAAAGGGATTATTCACCACCGGCACTTACCGATCCGATGAAATATCGCCGTATTATTTTTTCAGGTTCCTATGATTGTTGTATTGATACTTCAGCGAAGGTGGAGATAGGTATTTATCCATTACCAACAGGAACTATAACATCTGTTACAGATACAACAATATGCAACGGGCAACAGCTCCTTTTAAAAGTTAACCTGACTGGTGCATCGCCCTGGACACTGATCTACAAAGAGAATTCAGCAGAAGTAACAGTTGACAACATTACTTCATCCCACGCTGTTATAAGCAGGGTCCCTGATGCAACCGCAGCCAAATCGATATTTAATTATTCACTGGTATCGGTGGTGGATGATAATGGCTGTATGGCTGCATCACTGGCTGGAACAAGGAAAGCAGATGTTTACAGAGTGCCGGTAGCTGTCGCGGGTCCTGATGATGCGGTTTGTGGTCCTGAATATACACTGGCTGCAGTTCCCAGTGATGGAACTGGTAAATGGATATTCCCTGCAAATGTATTATCAATCACTGCGGATGATCCGAATTCGGTTGTTAAGATAGATTCATCATTTACTGACGCAAGCGATACACTGACATTATATTGGGAAGAGACTAACTGGCAATGTATTGATAAGGATGACGTTACAGTAATCTTTTATAACAGGATCGATAATGCTTATGCCGGTTCTGACATATCCCTGTTCTCATTCGATTATATTATGGAGCTTCAGGCCTGTCCGACAGAGACCTTCGAAACTCACAGGTGGAGCGTAGTTGAAGGAACAGGAGATTTTGACGATGATACATGCTGCTCAACCATTGTAAGAAACATCTCCAAAGGTTCAAATAAATTCAAATGGACAGTTACTAATGGTGAGTGTATGGCTGAGGATATAATAAATGTGGCTGTTTATGATCTATTGATTCCTGAAGGATTTTCACCTAATGATGACCCTGAAGGTTATAATAACGAGTTTATTATCAGCGGATTGGATCTTCGTAAAGAGCTGGATGGGCAGGATTCAGTACCTGCCTATCAAATAGCTGAACTGACTATAGTAAATGGAGCAGGCATAAAGGTTTTCACAACATCCAACAAAAACGGGAACGAATGGAAAAACTGGGATGGACGCAATTCGCATGGAATAGAGATGCCGGAGGGAACCTATTATTACCTGCTTAAGATAACATCAGTAAAGGTTCCTGACCAGGTATTTAAGAAGAGTGGTTTTATAATTTTAAAAAGATATTGAGATAAACTGTAATAACAGATTAAACTGATTATTGTACCAGAATATTGATGAGCAGACTTAAATATATTTTTATTTTCCTTTGGATCATTATTTCTTCTCTTTTAAAAGGGCAGTCTGTACCTGATTCGGACAGGATAAGTCTTGCCTATCCGGTCTACAGTCAATACCTTCAAAATGGTCTTATGATAAATCCTGCTTATGCGGGTTCGCGTGAAGCATTGAGTATGCTTTTATCATACAGAATGCAATGGATGGGAACACCGGGAGCTCCGGTACTCCAGTCTGTCTCACTACATTCCCCTATGAAGAACGACAGGGTTGCCCTTGGCCTGAAGGCACATTTTATGCAGTATGGTGTTACGAGGTCAACAAATATATATGCTGTATATGCCTACCATGTCCGTGTCGGTAATGGAAAACTGTCATTCGGATTAAAAGCAGGGGTGGATATGTCAAATACTGATTATACAGGTTTGCTTCTGACAAATACGGGTGATCCGGTATTTACCTCAGATGAAAAACCATACATTCTTCCCAATGCAGGTGCAGGTGTCTATTACTACAGTAAAAGACTTTTTGCAGGTTTATCAGTACCTGCTTTCCTAAGTTACAGGAGGACTGACCAGGGATCAACACAGGCGTATCATTCATTCAGTGAGTATGATTTTATATTCTCAGCCGGGGGACTTATAACATTCTCACCCACCTTCAAATTTAAACCTTCAGTCCTGGTTGATTACTCGTTGCAGGAAACAAAGAAACTCAATCAGCTTGATATCAACGGTAACCTGATCATCGCGGATCTGGTTTGGATTGGAGGTTCGTACAGAACATCTGAAGAGGTGATAGTGGCTATATTACAGGTTCAACCAACGCCGCAACTGATGATCGGTTTATCATACGATTACCCTGCCGGCAGGATGAATAACTATTCAAAGGGATCAAGTGAGTTTATTCTGAGATATGAATTCGGATATAGAGTTAGTGCAGCAAATCCAAGATATTTTTAATCTTATGTTTAGGAAGTACCTGTATATAATTGTTTTGATTCTTGTTTTGTCTTCGTTTACACTGGAGGCACAACAACCTTCAGTATATAAGATTTCAAGATTGCCGTTTAATACAGGTTATTTCAGTGAAATATCGCCGGTTATTGTGCATGATGGCATTATTTTTTGCTCCGACAGACGTTTCAGTGCATTTAAAGACAGGAAAACATTTGAAGGCAGACGGCTTTATAACCAGTATATCGTTGAACAGAGGGACAGCTCCGGATGGGATAAGCCAAAAGAAATAAAAAACGAAAGAAGCAATTATTTCAACTGCGGGCCTCTCTGTTTTTCAGCCGATGGCAAAACAGTATATTTCACCAGTGAGGTTGAAACAGGTAAATTATCACGGAATAAGAAATTCAAAAACCATCTGGGAATATTTATCGGAGAATTATTCGGTTCAGATATTACTTCCATAAAACCTTTCCCTTACAACAGCACGCAATATGAAACAGGTCATCCTTCATTAAGCCATGATGGTAAATATCTGTTCTTTTCTTCAGATATGCCCGGAGGCCAGGGAGGCTCTGATATTTATTACTGTGAATGGTCTGATGGCCAGTGGGGAAGTCCAGTAAATCTTGGACCAAAAGTCAATTCGTCTGCTTCTGAGAATTTTCCATTTATTCATCCTTCAGGGAGGTTGTATTTTTCCTCTAACAGACCTGGAGGAAAGGGCGGGCTTGATGTATATTATACCATGCAGACGAATGGGAACTGGGATTCTCCCGTTATTGTTCCGGAACCAATAAATTCAACATCAGATGATTTTGCTTTTGTAGCTGATGAGGCGATGCAAACCGGATATTTTGCTTCAAACAGAACCAGGAGTGATGATATCTTCAAATTCTCATCAACAATCATCAGGAAATCATCATGCGACACACTGATAGAAAATAATTATTGCTACGAATTCCTAGAAGAGAATGCAGTAAAATGGGATAGCATTCCTTTTCGTTATGAATGGAAATTCGGAGATGGCACCAACGGTGTGGGTTCAATAGTGGAACACTGTTATCCTGGTACCGGAAGATACCTGATACAGCTAGATGTAGTAAACCTGGTCACAAAGGAGGTTATGTATAATGAAAAAACCTATAGTCTTGAAATTACAAATATTGAACAACCTTATATTTCCTCTCCAGATCAGGGTGCCACAGGGGAAAGGATGAGGTTCAGCGCTGAAGATACCAACCTTCCGGGGTGGAACATCGACAGGTATTACTGGAATTTTGATGATGAGACAATTGGGATTGGCAAGGAAGTTGATAAAGCATATATCAGACCGGGTACTTACAATGTCCAGCTGATAGTATCAACTGAACCTGACCCGGCAGGAGTAGTAAGGGAAGCATGTGTTTGTAAAAATATTATAATAGCAGGTCAGCCCTGAGAATGAAAATGCTAATTTTGCGGTTTAATGAAATTGAAAAAAACATATTATAAAATATTACTGATTTTCAGCCTGGCAGGCATGATCCCTTTAATGGAGATTCATGGACAGGAGGCACCTGGCAGAGATGAAAATATTCCATTCCTTGTGACTTTCGGACATGAGGGAGAGACTTCGTGGGGAGATGATGATTTCTACCAGGTGTGGTTTTTTGCCATACCCAGAGATTATACACAACAATTTTATATCAGGATCTTTGACCCGGATACCGGTGGGGAAAATGACGAAATACAGGGAGAATTCAATACCAGATGCCTCTATTCTGTTTATGGAGGACAGGGAGTCGATCCGGAAAAAAATGATGATTCAAAGGGACTCCTTAACGGGCTCAATTATAAGGGAGGTAACTTGCTGGCATCAAGGGTTTTCGGAGGGGAGCCAAGGTATGATAACAAATATTTTACTTTCGGGCCATTCAATCCCACGGCCGGTGACTTCAATAACAAATGGAACTCATACATGTTTAAAATTGTCTGCGAAGGAGTAAGCGGGGATGATGGCAACCTTTACCGTTATTTTCTAAGCCGTGATGCGGAAAATAATATCCCGATTGAGGGAGCCAATGCATTTACTTATGAATATACTTTCAGGATGTGGAATGATTTTAAAAGTGTTGCACACATTTATCCATATGTCGATACAGGTGTTATATATATAAGGCTTAGGAATTTTGACTGGGACAGCGATGGACATATTCTTGTGGTATCAAGATATAAACAGGGGATTGATGCACCAATTTCAGGTGAAGACTTTTGGGCTGAATCAAGGATACCGATTGAGCCTGAAGAGGTGGGATCTTCACTCGATTTTCAGTTTCATAAGAGACAGGGTGAACTGGTTAAAAACAATAATGTTGTCGTTACTGTGGAAAACCAGAGGGGCGATGCACTTAAATTCTTCAGTTCTCCCATTGGAGGGGTGCCTGTTTATCAGTCAAGTATTGTAATCAGGAAAGCTAAGCCTAAATAAGCTGATACTTATATGAGGTTCATAAAATACAGAAGATTCATAATCATTACCGGTTGTTTTATCCTTTTTTCACACCTGGTTCAGGGACAAACCTATAGTTTCAAGAACTATGGAAATGAAAGTAATATTCCAAACACCTTTATTTATACCATTGAACAGGATAATAATGGTTATCTGTGGGTTGGGACTGGAGGAGGAGTGGCAAAATTCGATGGATTCGATTTCTACCCTGTAATATTCCCTGATTCTGCTACTGGACGTTATCCTACAGCCAGCCTGAAAGACAATAACGGTACTCTATGGTTTGGATGTAATGACGGAACAGTTTTTTATACCGTGGACAATCTTCTGAAAGAGATAGACCTTTCTAACACAAGGGAGATAAGTGAACTCCTTGAAGGCCCCGACGGTTACATTTATGTAATACCCCAGGGAGAGTCAATAAGCCGTGTTAATCCGTCAAACACGAATGAAATAACAAATTATTATATTGACAGGAATATAGTTCTTTTTTCAGCCTGTTTTACGAAATCAGGTAATCTTTTACTTGGAACACAGGAAAATCTGCAACTGTACGCAATAGACAATGAATCGCTGACGCTGATTAGTAAAATTACAGGGTTTGATTACTACAGCATTCTTGAGATATTTAAAATTAAGAACAGCGACACATATCTTATTGGGACAAACGGAAATGGACTGTTCAGGCTGGAGCTGCAGGGTACCAGGAATAACCTTACACGCTTAACCGAAAGTCGGGATCTGGATTATCTTAGTATCCAATCTGTTATTGAAGATTCAGATGGTTATCTGTGGGTGGCAACCAATGAATCGGGTATTGTACGAATGCTTCTTTCAGAGGATGGTAAGAAAATTGAGTCGGCAGTATTTTTCGATAAGACTTCAGGACTTCCGGGGACAAACGTCAGAAGAGTGTTTCAGGATATTGAAGGCAACTTCTGGTTCGGTTTGTTTGGTGACGGACTCTCATTACTTAATTCATATGCATTCAGTTTTTATTCGCCGGGCCTTACACCTGAGAGAAACAATATAATTTATGTAAATAAACTGGGTAAGGATTATTTCCTTGGAACTGCAGCAGGATACTATTTATTTGACCTTGAAAATAACAGCATCAAATCATTCACCAACATGATGCAAAAAACAGGTAGAAACGAAATTTTATCATATTGTGTTGATAAAAGGGGTAATATCTGGATGGGAACAAAAGGAGAGGGCCTTTTCCTGAGAAATACCGGTGGCATAACAAGGCAATTTTATAAATCAGGCGATTCATCAGAGGATTATATAAAAGATATACTTGTTGATGACAATTATGTCTGGCTAGGAACTCTCAATGGAGTTATCCTTCTGAATAAAAGTACAGGGAAAGCAAGAAACAGATATAATATTAATAACGGTTTACCTCATAACAGTATTAATTACCTCCTGCCTGTACGGGATGGGAAAACAGCTGTTGCAACCAAATCAGACAGGTTATATCTTATTGATCCTGAAACAGGAATAAGTTCAATGGGTGTAATTCTCTTTGGGACAACAATGAATGAAATATCTTCTTTCTGCCAGACCACGGACGGTAATATCTGGATGGCAACAAAAGGGAATGGCATTTTTGAATTTATCGGGGATTCCGTGAAATCATTTTCACGGTCTAATATGCTGATGTCAGATTATTGTTACAGCATTTTGGCTGATTCAGAGGACAGGATATGGGTAGGACATGAAAGGGGCTTTTCAAGATATAACAGGAACACAGGTATAATGAGAACCTATGGAACTGAATTTGCGCGAGATGGTGTTTGTAATACTGACGGCATATTTGAATCTCCCGATGGGAAGGTTCTCATAGGAACTACCCAGGGATTGATTATATATGACAGATCAAGAGACAGGAAACAAAATACAGTACCTCTAAACAACATTAATTATATTACAATAAATGAAGTAAAATACCCGGTTCAGCGATCATTTACTCTACCATACAGCAAGCGATATATTGTTCGTGTCAATTATGTGGGGATCAATTTCAATGATCCGGACAAAGTATATTACCAAACACTTCTTGTTAATTATGATAATGACTGGTCGAAGCTGACCACAGAACATGAAGTCCAGTATTCACTTAGTGATGGCAGGTACCAGTTTAACCTGATATCAATGAATGAGAGCGGTTTGACCCAGGATAACCCGGTCACATTTGATATTAACATCAAAAAACCCTTCTGGAGGTCATGGTGGTTCATTCTGTCATCAATTTCTTTGTTGACAGGAATAATAATCATTATAATAAAGGAAAGGGAAAAAGCCCAGAAAAAAGTTCAGGTATATCTGGAGAAGGAACTTGATGCAAGAACCAGCGTGGTTGTTAAACAAAAAGCAGAGATCGAACTGCAGAATCTGGAAATCACTGACAGTATCAATTATGCGAAAAGGATCCAGACAAGTATCCTGCCTGATTTCAACAGGCTGAGAGAATCATTCAATGATGCATTTATATTCTTCCGTCCGCGTGATATTGTAAGTGGTGATTTTTATTGGTTCGACAAGCTTGATGAAGAGAGGATTCTCCTTGTATGTGCCGATTCAACAGGCCATGGTGTGCCCGGGGCCTTCATGTCAATGATCGGATCCACCCTTCTCCAGGATATTGTCTCCCGGCAGCATATCTCGAAGCCATCAGAAGTACTTACCATGCTTGATACACAGATCTTTTCCACGCTTAACAGGAACCTTGAACTGGGTGTTTCAAATGATGGGATGGACCTTGTAGTATGTGAAGTAAACCCGGGTAAAAGACATATCAGGTTTGCTTCTGCAATGCGTCCTGTTATAATTGTTATGGGTGGTGAATCATATTATATCAAGGGCAATCGTTGTTCTGTGGGCGGTGAATCAGTAATAGAAAAATACTTTGATGACCAGGAGTATTATCTCAGCGAAGGAGATGCAATATATATGTTTTCAGATGGTCTTCCCGACCAGTTCGGAGGCGCTGACGGTAAGAAAATGAAAATAGCCAGGCTGAAGAAACTTATTGAAGATGTCGTTGATCTTCCTATGGATGGTCAGAAACAGGTCATTACAAAATTCTATGATGAATGGAAAGGAGAACATGACCAGGTGGATGATATATTATTGATAGGCTTCCGAATGTGAACCGTGTATCATTAATATGTACCGTTGAATGAAAGAGGAATCTCGTTAGTAGTTTCTGTGTTGCTTAAGTTATCTGATCTGTCTTTAATGTAAAAATCATATATGACAGTATCATTGTCCTCCTGAATATAAAACAGATAAATAAATGTTATATAAATAGTGCCCTTTAGTATTTTATTCTGACCTTCTCTTTCCATGTAGGGTATCCGGTAAGATGAAGGTTTCAGTGGATCATTATCGCCTGCCTGTACCATTAAACCATCAATTTTCCTGTACATAGTAAAGAACATGTTTGTAGTATCTCCCTCGGTTTCTTCCGGTGATTCCAGCCCAAGGTCCCCGTCTCCATCCTCAAAATAGAATTTGAGCCTTCCTCCTTTACAGCTGTTACCGAGAATATCAATTGTGTCAAAAACAGTAAAATTGTTGAACTCAATATATGGTTCAGGAGGCAGTTGCCGGATCTTTGTACATGATCCGTAAATAACGCCAATAGCAATTATCAACAAATACCTGATAGCTTTCATTATTTTCACGGTAATATTTTGTTTACGTACAAAAACCACACCAAATATGTTCATTTTTTTCTGAAATATACTCTTATTGGTATCCCTGTAAAATCATAGTTTTCTCTTAACCTGTTTTCAATAAATCTCTTATAGGGTTCCTTAATATACTGGGGCAGATTACAGAAAAAGGCAAAGGCAGGGGTGGCAGATGGAAGCTGTGTGACATATTTTATCTTGATATGTTTACCCTTCGTTGAGGGAGGAGGGTTACTATTTATTATCTTAAGCATAAACGTATTAAGTTCAGCAGTTGGGATCTTTTTTTTTCGATTATCATTAACGCTATCAATTACTTCAAGTACTTTATGTATCCTTTGCCTGTTAATTGCTGAAATGAAAAGAATATGATAATCGGTAAACGGAGCTGTCTTCTCTCTTATTCTTTTTTCAAACAATTTTGCCGTATTACTGTCTTTTTCAATCAGATCCCACTTGTTGACAAGAATTATCAATCCTTTATTATTCTTCAGGATAAGTGACATTATATTTAGATCCTGGGCTTCAATTCCCCTTTCGGCATCAATCATAAGAAGGCAGATATCAGAATTTTCTATTGTCCTTACGGCTCTCATCACTGAATAGAATTCAATATCTTCACTAACCTTGGACTTTCTTCTTAAACCTGCGGTATCAACCAGGAAAAGGTCATGATTATATTTATTGTATCTGGTGAAAATTGAATCACGGGTTGTCCCTGCAACGGGGGTTACTATATTTCTTTCTTCTCCAAGCAGTGAATTTACCAGTGATGATTTACCGACATTCGGTCGACCCACAATAGCTATGCGGGGCAGCTCTGATATTGTTTCAGTAACCTCTTCTCCAAGCTCTTTTACAATTTCATCCAGAAGATCTCCTGTACCACTGCCATTTATCGAACTGACCGTGAAGTAATCACCAAGGCCCAGTCTGTAAAATTCATTTGCCTCCATGAGTCTTGTTGCATTATCCACCTTATTTACAACCAGCAGGACTTTTTTCCCTGATCTCCGTAGCAGGTCAGCTACTGAAATATCCAGATCATGAATGCCGGTTTTAACATCGACCATGAATAATATAAGGTCCGATTCTTCTATTGCAAGCAATACCTGCTTATTGATCTGTTCTTCAAAAACATCGTCAGAATTTTCAACATAACCACCTGTGTCGATAACAGAAAAATCAATACCGTTCCAGTGGCTGATCCCATAGTTTCTGTCCCGGGTAACACCGCTTATCTGATCAACGATAGCTTCTCTTGATTCAATAAGCCTGTTGAAAAATGTTGATTTTCCAACATTTGGTCTGCCTATAATTGCTACTATTCTACTCATTCTGTTTTGAAAAGTCAATGATAACCGAATCGTTTAAGCAGGGAAGGCTTATTCCTCCAGTCTTTTGTTACTTTCACAAATAATTCCAGGAATATTTTTTTCCCAAAAAAACTCTCCATATCATGTCTTGCTTCAGTGCCTGTTTTTTTGAGCATTGTTCCTTTGTGGCCAATAATTATACCTTTCTGGCTTTCACGGGTCACATGGATGAGTGCTCTGACCCTGATTATTTTTGATTCTTCTTTAAAGCTTTCTATTTCAATTTCAACGGAGTAGGGGACCTCTTTCTTATAATTCAGCAGGATTTTTTCACGTAGGATCTCTGATGCAAAAAATCTTTCGTATTTATCTGTAAGCTGATCCTTGGGGAAGAAAGGTTCTCCTTCCGGTAGTCGGCTGATAATAGCATTTAACAGAGTCTCGATATTGAATTTATTAAGTGCTGAAACAGGTATGATGGGGGATCCGGGAAATATTTCGTACCAGGAGACCGTTAATTTTTCCAGTTCATCCTGGTTTGAAAGATCGATTTTGTTGATTACAATAATAACAGGGACTCCTGACTCTCCTATTTTTGTTGTATACTCTTTTTCTGCATCTGGTTTCTCTTTAACATCGGTAACATACAGTATAACATCTGCATCGGACAGCGCTGTTTTTACAAAGGTCATCATAGCTGCCTGGAGCTTATACCTAGGTTTCAGAATTCCCGGCGTGTCGGAATAGACTATCTGAAAATCTTCCCCGTTAACTATTCCCATGATGCGATGACGGGTTGTCTGGGCTTTCGATGTTATTATAGAAAGCTTCTCCCCCACGAGAGCATTCATGATTGTCGATTTACCGACATTAGGATTACCGAGTATATTTACGAAGCCAGATCTGTGATTCATGGTGTTATTAATAAATTCCTCGCTTAAGCATATTGATTTCTTTCTCAGAAAGAAACCTCCATTTTCCCCGGGGCAGGTTCTTTTTAGTCAAACCGGCGAAATAGACCCTGTCGAGTTTTCTGACCTTATATCCAAGTGATTCAAATAATCTTCTTACCACCCTGTTCTGTCCTGAATGAAGCTCAATCCCTATCTGGCTTCTGTCGTCAGGATCAGTATAGGAAACCGAATCAGCTGTGACAAACTCTCCATCAAGTTCCATTCCCCCGGTCAGCCTGAACAGGTCGTTTTTATGAACCTGTTTGTCCAGGAAAACATGATAGATTTTTTTCCTGTTGTATTTTGGGTGGGTAAGTTTACCGGTAAGATCTCCATCATTGGTAAGAAGAAGTACACCTGTGGTTGCTTTATCGAGTCTGCCAACCGGATAAACTCTTTCAGGACATGCATCTCCCAGCAGGTCAAGAACTGTAAGTTCGGCATGTGGATCCTCAACAGTAGTTACATATCCCCTCGGTTTATTCATCAGTATATATACCTTCTTTTCTGCCGAAAGTCTCCTGCCTTTGTATCTCACATCATCATCTGAGGCTACTTTTGTCCCGAGCTCAGTGATCTTTTTACCATTCACTGAGATATATCCTTTCTGAATTATATCATCAGCATCTCGACGTGAACAGATACCACTATTGGCAATAAACCTGTTAAGCCTTATAAGTTCTGAACCTCTGTTCACTGATCCGGTATTGTTCCTGACTAGGGATTTTCCTCTTTTCCCTTTGCTGTTCATTTTACCCGTTTTTTCAGGCTGCAAAGGTACAATTATTTGGTGATTTATGATTTAATGAATTTTTTGCACCTTTGTGATTCTGAAAAGAAAGATCATGACATTAATAAAATCAATATCAGGGATAAGGGGGACAATCGGAGGTGTTCCCGGAGAGAATCTGACACCGATTGATGTTGTAAAATTCACAGCTGCTTATGGTTCATGGATAAAAGATAAACATACAGGAAAGATTGCAGAAATAGTAGTGGGCAGGGATGCCAGGAAATCGGGAATTATGATCTGCAACCTGGTGATTAGTACATTGCGCAGTATGGGGATCAATGTTACAGATATTGGAATGGCAACTACTCCTACAGTTGAACTGGCTGTTACGGGAAGAGGATCTCAGGGAGGTGTAATAGTTACAGCCAGCCATAACCCGGGAGAATGGAATGCACTTAAACTATTGGATGAAAAGGGAGAATTTCTTTCGGCCTCTGATGGAGGAGAAATGCTTAAACTGGCAGATAAGGAGAAATTTGAATTTTCAGGTCAGGAATATGAAGGTACACTGAGCAGCGATAATACATGGCGGCAAAAACATATTGACAAATTACTTGAACTTGATCTGATTGATACTCAGGCTATAAAAGATGCAGAACTAACTGTGGCAATTGACTGTATCAATTCTGTTGGTGCTATAGCATTACCATCTTTACTCAGCTCACTGGGAGTTAAAAAGGTGATAGGTCTTAACATGGTACCTGATGGCAATTTTGCACATAATCCGGAGCCGCTGCCCGAAAATCTTAAGGAACTTTCTGACCTTGTTGCAAGAGAAAATGCTGACATAGGGTTTGCAGTTGACCCCGATGTGGACAGGCTGGCAGTTATTTGTGAGGATGGATCTATGTTCGGTGAGGAATATACCCTGGTTGCAGTAGCCGAATATGTTCTGCAGCATACTCCGGGAAATACTGTCTCAAATATGTCATCCACAAGAGCATTGAAGGATATTACCGAAAAACATGGCTGTTCATATTTTTCTTCACCTGTAGGAGAGGTAAATGTAGTTGCAGAGATGAAGAAACGAAACGCAGTTATTGGTGGAGAGGGTAACGGCGGTGTAATTTATCCTGTGTTTCATTATGGAAGGGATGCACTTTTCGGGATAGCACTTTTCCTGACACATCTGGCTAAAAGCAAAATTAAGTGCTCAGAATTGCGGAAACAATATCCTGATTATGTTATAGCCAAGAAAAAACATAAGATTGATCCGGAAATTGATTTTAATGAAATAATAAATAAGGTCAGAGAAAAATTCCCTGACACTAAAATTGATGATAGAGATGGTCTTAAAATAGAATTACCAACAGGCTGGATTCAGTTGCGTAAATCAAACACTGAACCTATAATGAGAATTTATGCAGAGAGCAGTACGATGGAAGAGGCTGAGAGGCTTGCAGATGAGATTATCTCAATTGTTAATAAACGCTAAAACTTTCCTCTTTTTAATATTAACATGGAATAAAATCTATCCTCTGTGTGTCATTAGGGTTAAAAGCATTAGAAACAAATGTTGTTAAATATTGTTAATGTAAATTATTTAGAATACGCTTTTAAATACTTTTGTGACGATTCTTTGAAATTTAACAAGTAGACCATATCATGAAGAAAACAATTATCATTTCAGCAATTGTTGCCGTTGTGGCAATAGTTGCCATTATTGTGATCAATAAGCTTTCCTCAAGAAAAGACCTTGAAAATCTTTATGTTGAAGCACAAAGAGGTCAGTTTGATATATTAGTTACAACTACAGGAGAGCTCCAGGCTGAAAATTCGACAGATATTACCGGACCGGATTTTCAACAAAGCAGAAGCATCAGGGCTATGGATATAAAAATCACTGACCTGGTACCTGAGGGTACTGAAGTGAAAGAAGGTGATTATGTGGCTACTCTCGACAGGACTTCATTTGACAATACGTTGAAAGATGAACTGGAGAGGCTGGATACTTATGAAACCAATATGGAAGTCAAAATCCTTGATACGGCAGTTACTCTCAGTAATCTGCGCGATAATATCAAGAATCTGCGTTTTGCCGTAGAAGAAGCTCATATAACTTTACAGGAGTCGAAATATGAGCCTCCAACAACAATACGGCAGGCAGAGATAGCTCTTGATAAAGCTAACCGTTCTCTTGAACAGTCAATAAGAGGTTATGAGCTAAAGGTAGAACAAGCTCGTTCAGATATGCGGACAATTAAAACACAGCTTGCTGAACAGAGACAAAGAGTAGCTGATCTGCAAACTATACTTTCAAAATTTATTATTACTGCACCTTCATCTGGTATGGTGATTTATAAAAGAGACAGAACAGGTTCGAAAAGAAAGATAGGCTCTTCCATAAGTCCATGGGATAATGTGGTAGCAACACTCCCTGATATGACAAGCATGATTTCGAAAACATATGTCAATGAAATTGATGTAAGTAAAGTAAAAGCAGAACAGAAGGTTGATATTATGGTTGATGCTTTCCCGGAGAAACAGTACTCTGGAACAGTAATTAGTGTTGCTAATATTGGGGAACAATTACCAAACACTGATGCCAAAGTATTCGAGGTGATGATAAAGGTTAACGGTACAGATCTGATATTAAGGCCATCAATGACAACAGGGAATAAAATCATCACTAAAACTATAAGTGACGTGACCTATATACCTCTTGAGTCCGTCCAGACAGGTGCGGACAGCATCCCATTTGTATATCTGAAAAATGGAACAAAACAGATTATTGTTCTTGGTGAATCAAATGAGAATAATGTAGTGGCTGAGCAGGGCATTAACCCAGGGACAAAGATATATCTGAATACTCCTGAAGAACCTGAAAAATTTTCCAAAGTGGCAGGTATCGAGCTGATAGATGTTATAAAGCAAAAAGAAAAAGAGAAGAGAGAAGCTGAGGAGAAAGCAAACCGTGAGTTTCAAAGAGGATCTGCAGGAAGAGGAGGGATGGAGATAACACCTGAGATGATGCAACGATTTCAGAATACGAGAGGAAATACACCCGAAGGACAGGGAGGAAGAAACATGGACACTGCGGCTATGAGACGTTTTATGCAAATGCGTGGGAATACGCCTCAGGGAGGACAGAGAGACACTGCTTTAATACGTCGTATGCAACAACAGGGTGGAACTCCTCAGGGTGGTGGTGGTTCCCAGCCTGATTAAGGAGTATCTTGCAACCGCTATAAATAATTATAAAACAGATATTTAAACAGGGAATACAATGTTCAAGTTTATATTTAGATATATCCACGATATTGAGATTGCTGTTGAATCAATAGTATCCAACAAGATGAAGTCAATGCTTACTGCTCTCGGTATCATTTTTGGAGTTGCAGCTGTTATTGCCATGCTTGCAATAGGAAAAGGTGCAAAGCAAGAGATCATGGAGCAAATGAAAATGGTAGGTGTTAATAACATCCTGATAAACCCTATAATCCAGGAACAAACTTCATCTTCCGAGGAGGGAGAGAAACAGACAAAAAAGTTCTCCAGAGGTCTGAGTATGCTCGATGTCGAAGCTATCCAAAAGATAATTCCTTCTGTAAAAAGAATAAGCCCGGAGATCTCATTCAACTCGACAGCCATGATGAATGGTGTCAAATATACAGCCAAGCTGGTAGGTGTTTCAAACGACTATTTTCACCTTTATAACCTTCCGTTGATATCAGGAGCCTTCTTTAATTCATATCAGGAAGAGAATGGTATACAGGTCTGTATCATTGGAGCCAATATCAGAGCAAAATTTTTCAGCCAGGTCGATCCCATAGGGCAATATATAAAATTTAATGGTATATGGCTAAAGGTTATTGGGGTTCTTCAGAAGACAACCGTTAGTCTTACAGGTTTTGAAGAAAAAGGAGTCAACGTTTATAATGACAATATTTATATACCTATCCAGACAATGCTCCTCAGATATCAGAACAGGGCTCTTGTAAATACCAAACTGGCATCAGAAGCCTCATCAAATGTTATGGTTATGGGAGGGCCGGGCATGCGTATGATGGGGAGGATAGTTGTAAGCAGCTCAGATGCAAGTACTGATACTGAAACCAACTATAATCAGCTTGACAGAATAGTTGTTCAGGTTATTGAAACCGAACAGATAAATCCTACAACAGAGATTCTAAGCCGGATGCTGACAAGACGTCATTCCAATGTAAAGGATTTTGAGATTACAGTCCCTGAATTACTGCTCAAGCAGCAGCAGAGGACGAAAGATATATTCAATATTGTTCTTGGTGCAATTGCCAGTATCTCCCTTATTGTCGGAGGAATTGGTATCATGAATATCATGTTTGCTTCTGTTATGGAGCGTATTAAAGAGATAGGTACAAGAATGGCTATCGGAGCCAAGAAAATGGATATTGTAGTTCAATTCCTTTCTGAAGCAGTACTGATAAGTGTGACCGGAGGTTTTATTGGGATATTCCTCGGGGTTATTATGGCAAAACTTATTGAACAAATTGCCGGAATAATGACAATCGTTTCGTTTTTCTCTGTGTTTATTGCCTTTGGAGTTTCCGGAGCGGTAGGTATTATTTTTGGTTATTCTCCGGCAAAACGTGCATCAGAAAAAGATCCTATAGAATCATTAAGACACGAATAAAATATTAATAATGAAGAAATTACTATTACTTTCGATTATTTCATTATACCTTTTACCGGTGCAGATAGTATCCGCACAGGAATTGAAAAAACTTACATTTGACCAGGTTATCAAACTTGCTGAAGAACAATCACCTTATGCACTCATTGCAAAGCACCGATTCAGGGCGAGTTACTGGCAGTACAGGACATTTGTTGCTCAGTACAGACCATCGTTGACCCTTTCAGGATCTACCCCTGATTACAGTACAGCATATAGCAGGGTTTGGAATTCTGTTACGCAGCAGTATGATTATGTTTCCACAAATATTCTTCAAACAATAGGGTCTCTTTCTCTGACTCAAAATATTGGACTAACAGGTGGTTCTGTTTCACTGCAGTCTGACCTCACACTGGAAAATGACTTTGAATCAAATGATAACAACTATATCACAGCACCAATTAGCGTAAGGCTTGTTCAGCCACTTTTCCGCTATAATGAACTCAAATGGCAGAAGAAGACAGAGCCATTGAGATATGAATCAGCCAAAAAGACATATCTTCAAAATATTGAAGATGTTCATATTCAGGCTGTTCAGATTTTCTTTTCCCTGGCTCTTGCACAGATAAACAAACAGATATCTGAAATGAACTATCTTAATGCCGATACCTTGTGGAGAATGGCACAGGGAAGATATAATCTGGGAACTATAGCTGAAGATGAACTTCTGCAGATGCAGCTTTCATGGCTTAATTCGGAAACAGCAAGAAAGCAGGCAGAGATGAATCTAAGGGACAGGGAAATACGACTCAGATCATTCCTGGGTTTCAATGAAAATGTAAGATTAGAACTCATTCTCCCGAATGAGATACCTGAACTACAAATTGAAGTTGAGGCGGTTCGTGAACTGGCACATGCCAATAATCCTGAAATACTTGATCAGCAGCTTACCCTGCTTAATGCCCAGAGTCAGGTGGCCCAGGCAAAGGCTGAAAAAGGGCTTAATGCAAACCTTACTGCTTCATTCGGAACAAGAGACCAGGATCCTGTCTTTGTTAAAGCCTATGAACAACCAAATCAACAGCAGACTGTCAGAGTTGGTATAACGCTGCCAATCCTTGACTGGGGACTGGGCAAGGGAAGATACAGAATGGCACAATCGAGTCTGCAGCTTGCTCAGGTACAGGCAGAACAAACACTTATTGACTTTGACCAGAACCTTTACCTTGATGTTGAACAGTTTAACCTTCAGGCAGACCAGGTAGCCATAGCTGCAAAATCGGATACTGTGGCAACAAAGATGTATGAGGTTACAAAACAGAGATTTCTTATTGGAAAAATAGCTGTTCTTGAGCTCAATAATGCCGATACAAAAAAAGATGAGAACAGAAGAGCTTATGTGATGCAACTTCAGAACTACTGGAATTATTTCTATAATCTTAGAAAACTGGCACTTTATGATTTTATGAACAGTAAACCACTTGAGACAGAATACGATGCGCTTGTTGATTAATACTATATAGAATTCTGACAGTCAGGCTGGATATTGAATATTCAGCCTTTTTTATGTAAAAAATTAATATATTTGCGCCTCAATAATCAAATTTCAGAATAATTCAAAAGAGATATAATGCAAAATAAAGGAATCATTATCATACTGGCAGCTGTATTGGCCCTGGTATCTATTTACCAGCTTTCCTTTACAGTGGCAACGAGTAAAGTAAATAAAGATGCAAAAGAGTATGCCCAGGGCAGCCTGGTCAGGCAAAATCATTATGTAGATTCAATCGCGACTCTTACAAAGGACGAATGGAGCTTTCTGGGTTATACCTTCAAGGAGTGTCAGCAAAGAGAACTCAACCTCGGTCTTGACCTTAAAGGGGGGATGAATGTAATTCTCGAGGTATCTGTTGAGGATATTCTTAAAGCACTTTCAAATTACAGTACTGACAAAACATTCAATGATGCTCTTGCACTGGCAAAACAATATCAAAAGGAGAATCCTGTAGATTTTCTTACCCTTTTCGGGAGAGCTTTTCAGGAAATCGATCCTAATGCCAAGCTGGCGGCAATATTCGGTACGGTTGAACTCAGGGACAGGATAAACTTTAATTCAACTAATGCTGATGTGCTTGCTGTTCTGGATGAAGAGGTTTCTTCAGCTATCTCAAATGCATTCAATATTCTCAGGGACAGAATTGACCGGTTTGGAGTGGTACAGCCCAATATAACCCAGCTGGCCACCAAAGGACAAATACTCATTGAGCTTCCGGGCCAGACTGATCCTAAAAGGGTCCGTGAACTTTTACAGGGAACAGCAAACCTGGAATTCTGGGAGACCTATGAGAACAGTGAGATTATAGGCTATCTGTCAGAGGCAAATAACCTTTTGAAAGAGATACTTAATAGCCAGAAACAATCTGAAACAACCGGGGAACAACCTGCCGAAAAGGTTGTTACTACTGATACAACAAAGAAAGAAGACCAGTCACTGCTTGATCTTATTGAACAGGATACTACCCGGGCTCCTGCAGCAAGTACACTTGAGGAGTTTACAAAACAAAATCCGCTTTTCGGAGTTTTAAATCCCCGTGTAACTGCACAGGGGGAACCACTGTCATCCAGTATGGTTGGACTGGCAAGCGGGAAGGATACGGCGAAAGTTAACCACTACCTTAATATGAACCGGATAAGATCTTTGTTCCCGCGTGATGTAAGATTTTTGTGGAGTCAGAGCCCATACAAATGGGATGAATCAAAAACACTCTATGAGTTACATGCAATAAAAATTACAACACGTGATGGGCGTCCGCCACTGAGTGGTGATGTTATCACAGGAGCACGGCCATCATCAGGTATTACAGGTTCAGAAGTGAAAGTCGATTTCACTATGAATGCCGAAGGAGCCAAAACATGGCAAAGGATGACACGTGAAAATATTAACCGTTGTATTGCAGTGGTGCTTGATGGATATGTACGCTCTTATCCCAGAGTACAGAATGAAATTACCGGAGGTAGTACAGAAATAACAGGTGATTTTACAATAGAAGAGGCCGATGACCTCGCAAATATCCTTAAATCAGGTAAACTGCCTGCACCGGCAAGAATTATATCAGATACTATTATTGGACCTACACTGGGCAAGGAGGCTATTAATGCAGGTATGATCTCATTTATTATTGCATTTACAATAGTGCTTTCCTATATGATGTTCTATTACAGTCTCAGTGCAGGCAGTATTGCCGATGTAGCACTTTTTGCCAACGTATTCCTGATTTTTGGTGTATCTGCCTCACTTGGTGCGGTACTCACACTGCCTGGTATTGCAGGTATAGTCCTTACTATGGGTATGGCTGTGGATGCTAACGTTCTTATTTATGAACGTATACGTGAAGAGCTTAGAGCCGGTAAGGGAATGAAGCTTGCAGTTGCAGATGGTTATAAAGGAGCTCTCTCTGCTATTCTCGATTCGAATATTACCACCCTGCTTACAGGTATTGTACTGTATGTTTTTGGAACAGGCCCGATAAAAGGATTTGCTACAACACTGGTAATTGGGATTTTCACTTCACTGTTCTCTTCAATATTTATTACCCGTCTTATTTATGAATGGCGTCTTAAGAAAAATGCCAAATTCAGTTTCTCGATAAAAATCACAGAGAATTTCCTTAAAGATATTAATTTTGATTTCCTGAGTAAAAGGAAAATATTTTATGCGATTTCTCTGGTCATAATAATCATTGGCATAGTATCCCTCTTTGTCAGGGGATTGAACCAGGGTATAGATTTTACAGGTGGGAGAACATATGTTATTAGATTTAAGAACACGGTATCAACAGCAGATGTTGCACAACATCTCACTGTGAGTTTTGACGGGGCACCCCAGGTCGTAACCTTTGGCAGTGATAACCAGGTAAGGATCACTACAAAGTATAAGATTGATGAAACCGGGGTTGATGATGAGATTGAAACAGCTCTTTATAACGGGCTTAAGGATATGCTGGATCCTGGTGTCACAAAAGAGGAGTTCCTTTCAGACTACAGAGAAAGCTCCGAAACTATCGGTCCGACTGTTGCAAGTGATATCAGGAACAAAGCAATCTGGGCAGTGTCAATCGCATTTTTAATAATGTTCTTCTATATTTTCCTACGCTTCAGAAACTGGCAATATGGATTAGGTGCTTTGGCTGCAGTTGTACATGACGTATTAATTGTAATCGGTATCTATTCACTGTTATGGGGTATACTTCCTTTTTCAATGGAAATCAACCAATCGTTTATTGCTGCTATCCTGACAGTTATAGGATATTCAGTAAACGACACCGTTGTAGTATTCGACAGAATAAGGGAGTTTTTGCCGCTTCACCGTAAACGTCCTACACATGAGGTCCTTAATATGGCATTGAATGATACACTCAGCCGTACGGTCAATACAAGTATAACCTCTATTCTTGTTCTGGCAGCGATGTTCTTCTTTGGGGGTGCCACAATCAGAGGATTTCTTTTCGCAATGATCGTTGGTATTATAGTTGGAACATATTCTTCAATATTTGTTGCGACAACCGTAGTTTATGATACCTCCTCCAAAAAAGGACTTAAATCATGATCATTAGTATATAAATAACTGATATTGTGATTTATAGGGACGTTGAATTCAGCGTCCCTTCGATTTTGAGACATTAATTATTTATATCAGATTATCATCAAAATTTTTACCTTTGTACTTTGAGGCAGAAATGCAGAAATTATGAGCGGACAGGAAATTTTTGTCATTGTAGTTGTGGTTCTTATATTGTTCGGAGCTGATAAACTTCCCGACCTGGCCAGAGGATTTGCCAAAAGTATGCGTGAATTCAGAAAAGCAACGGATGATATCAAACGGGAGTTTGACAACAGCACAAAAGAGATAAGGCAAGATCTTAATGAAGTATCAAAGTCTATTGCCAATGATGTTACTGACTTTTCAGAAAAACTGTCAAAAGACGTAAATGAGGTTGCCAGCGATATAAGTAATGATATTAATGAAGTCTCGGAAAATATCAAAAAAGATATGGATGAGGTTGCCGATAATATAAATAAAGAAATGAATGAGGTATCATCTGAGATTGAAAAAGATATTAATGAGGTTTCTGATGATATTAAAAAAGACGGTGACGAAATTGCTGATAATCTAAATAAGCAGGTCAACAATGATTAATCAGCCCATTATCCTATTTCTAATTTAATCTCCGTATCCCGCCTCACAGGGTATTACTCGAAGTCCATAATGATAAAAACTACTGGCATAACCAAATCATACGGCGATCTTAAAGTCCTGAAAGGGATAGATATTGAAGTTAATGAAAAAGAGGTTGTGGCAATTGTCGGTGCCAGCGGTGCAGGTAAAACAACATTATTGCAAATAATAGGTACCCTGGATAAACCTGACAGTGGTACAATTTTCTACAATGGTTCGGATATAAGCCGTCTTAAAGGCCGTTCCCTTGCTTCTTTCAGAAATAATAACATAGGTTTTGTTTTTCAGTTTCACCAGTTGCTTCCTGAATTTACAGCACTTGAAAATGTTTGTATCCCGGCATATATTGCAGGTAAAAGTAAAGCGGAAGCTGAGGTTAAAGCTGCAGAACTCCTCAGTTTCCTGAATCTGTCCGACAGACTTGAACATAAACCTTCAGAGTTAAGCGGGGGAGAACAACAGAGGGTAGCAGTTGCAAGAGCACTGATAAATAATCCTTCAGTAATACTTGCTGACGAACCATCCGGAAATCTTGATTCGGAAAACAAAAATGAATTACATAAACTGTTTTTCAAATTACGTGATACCTTCGGACAAACTATAGTCATTGTAACTCATGACAGGCAGCTTGCAAATATGTCAGATCGTATTTTACAGATTAAGGATGGGCTTATTATAAATGGGTCATAAACAGGCACATAATAGTATCCCTGTCGATGAGTTGAAATTATTCCTTGAAGAGAAATATCTTCAGTATAACAATCCCTTATTTATTGAACCTGATCCTGTTTCTGTTCCGCATCTTTTTACGAAGAGACCTGACCGTGAAATATCAGGATTTCTTACTGCTACGATTGTCTGGGGTCGTCGTGATCTGATACTGAAAAGTGCCAGGAAGCTTCTTACTTTGATGTACGACGAACCTTAATGAATTCATCATGTCTGCAGGTGAAAAGGACATGGACAGATTTAACAGGTTTGTACACAGGACTTTCAATGAAACAGATTGCACATATTACATTTCGTTACCGAGAAATATATATAAAAACTATCCCAGTATGGAGGATGTGCTTCTGGAAGGAATGGAATCAGGGGTGTAGCAGCGAAAAGACTGAATATATTCATACGGATAATTAAGGTAGCATGTTAATCAAAAAATAGTAATTCATTTTTTTGCAATTCAATAATAGATTCGCTTTTATTTTAAAGAAATGATTGCATTTGGCCAGTTAATTTACAATTACTATATATAACATTACAACAAACGCTTAACTCCGGTCAGGCTTGATCAATTTAACCTGGCCGAAGGTGAATAAGCCATTGGTTTTTATCGGTTGGGATAAAAAGCAGGTTACTGGTAATGAATTGGCGCTTGCCGGGCGTTGGTCTTAATGGATTCAATACCGTTTTCAGATGATTCGTTCGATTTGTACATCTGGCTTTTACCAATAACTTTACTATTGGCTGCTTTAAGAACAAAATAATACTGACCACCTTTGGAATCTTTGCGCTCGTAATGTTTCTTATTTGAAGAATTCTTTTTTACGCTTGCGATACCATTTTTACAACCACCTTTGTCTTTATATCCCTGGCTTGAAAGGATGATCTGACCATTTTTAGCAGTTAAATTAAAGTAGAACTTTTCATCTTTACCAGATGAAACTTGAAATTCAGGATGTGCCATAGCTTAAGGATTTAATTGTAAATAAATTTTTATGTTACAAATGTAAGTCCGTTAATTTCAGTAAGTATTACACAATTACAATAATTAATTACATAACTCACACATTATAAAGCTTAATCACGAACTTTCTATATCAACCTGCAACGATTTGTTTTTTGAATATTTGAATTATAAGACCGTATAAGCCTTAAAATCAGATTACTTGAGACTATACATCCAAAATATGGTTGCATCTGGTGCAAGATGGTAGTTAAATCCAGACTATTCAGCCCGAAAGTTTTTCATAACATATCTAGTCAGTCACATATCGCTTTTCAGTAGTGAGGTGGCTGATTTTTTATTGAGTCCAGTGCTTGCTCTGTAGTTCATACTATGTGATTCTGGTCTGTTATTTCAATAGTAGATGAATGGTCATTGTATTATCGATTTCCAGATCCAACTGCCTCAAACTCTTAAAGCAAATTAATATCGGTTTCTGATTTAAATTAAAAATTAACTTGTTGCACCCGGTTGAAAACATTATCCTGTACTCTAAAGGTTGGAAACTGCCGGTTTTGTAGTTACTTCAATCGTTGCAAACCTGCTATTATCTTTACAATTCAAAGTTACAGACATCTTTCTTCGCATAATTAAGGTAATATAATTTTTAACCATATTTCCTTAATTTTGTGATGGCCAAATTACGGATATGAGGTTAAAAAAATCTGAGCTGAAGGAATTCCTTAATGAAAAGGTTGAATTATACAACAGACCTTCTTTCATTGAACTTGATCCAATAAGTATCCCGCATAGATATTCAAAAAAGGAAGATATCGAGATTTCAGGATTTCTTACTGCTACGATTGCCTGGGGTCGTCGTGATCTGATACTGAAAAGTGCCAGGAAGCTTCTTACTATGATGTACGACGAACCTTATGAATTCATCATGTCTGCAGGTGAAAAAGACATGGACAGTTTTAATAGGTTTGTACACAGAACTTTCAATGAAACAGATTGCACGTATTTCATTTCGTCACTGAGAAATATATATAAAGACTATCCCAGTATGGAGGATGTGTTTCTGGAAGGAATGGAATCAGGGAAATCATTGAAAGAAGGCATAAATCATCTTCGTAAAAAGTTTTTTCAGTTGCCGCATTTAACCAGAACAGAAAAACATTTTGCTGATATAACCAGGGGTGCAGCAGGGAAAAGACTGAACATGTACCTGCGATGGATGGTAAGAAAGGATAACCATGGTGTTGATTTTGGTATCTGGGAGAAAATTGACCCTTCAATGCTTTTTATTCCCCTTGATATTCATTCAGGAAATACGGCAAGAAGCCTCGGACTTCTTAAAAGGAAGGTGAATGACTGGAACGCTGTGGAGGAGCTAACAGCACTTCTTCGCAAATTTGATCCTGCTGATCCCGTTAAATACGATTTTGCACTTTTTGGACTGGGTGTTTTTGAAGGATTCAAAGATCCTGTCAGCTCTTACTTTTCTTATTTGCTATAGCTCTCCTGTATAAAACAACATATTCCGCAGCACTCTTTTCCCAGGAGAAATTTTGTTCCATGGCTCTTTTTATAAGATTCTGGAGATGCGGTTTCCTGTTATTATATGTATCCAGGGCCCAGCTGATTGTATTGTAAATGGCTTTACTGCGGGGTTCCCAAAACTTAAAACCGGTACCTTCACCGATATTCTGGTTGTAATTTTCAACAGTATCATTTAATCCCCCTGTTGCTCTAACTATTGGCAGAGTTCCGTATTTTAGGGAATATATCTGGTTTAATCCACATGGTTCGTATAATGACGGCATTAAAAAGAAATCACTTCCTGATTCTATTAAATGGGCAAGTCTGTTATTGTAACCTATAAATGTCCCGGCTTTACCCGTAAATCTTTGTTGCAGATCACTAAAAAAATTTTCCAGCTGTTTATCGCCTGAACCCAATATTACAAACTGAACATCCATATTTTTCAATATATCTTCAATGCACTCAGAAAGCATATAAAATCCCTTCTGGTCAACCAGCCTGCTGATAATACCAATAACAGGAGATTTTGCATTCTGCTGTAATCCATATTCTTCCTGCAGTACTCTTTTACATTCAGATTTTCCGTTGATATTGAAATAAGTATAGTTAACAGGAATAAGTTTGTCTTTTCCGGGATCCCACTCTTCGTAGTCTGCACCATTAAGAATTCCGGAATAATTATCTCCTTTCAGGTTCAAAAAGTGATCCAGTCCATATCCTCCTGAGGGAGTTCTGGTCTCAGTCGCATACCCTTTGCTTACAGTATTTACAGCATCAGCAAAGTGTATGCCCCCCTTTAAGAAATTAACAGCATTGAAACATTCAAATTTATCAGGTGTAAAATCCTCTTCTCCCAAACCTGCATAATTATAGAAGTATTTATCATATCTTCCCTGATATGCCAGGTTATGTATTGTTAAAACGGTTGCTGTATTTGCATATACCGGATCATTTTTGTATATCCTTTTCAGATAAGCTGGTAAGATTGACGTATGCCAGTCGTTTGCATGGACAATATCAGGAGAAAAATTCATATCAATACACAATTGCAGTGCTGCTTTTGATAAGAAGGAAAAACGTTTGGGGTTATCCTGATAATCATTGAAGTTGTCATCATGGTAAATATTTGGTCTTCCAAAAAATGGCTCATAATCAATGAAATATACAGGCACATTCCCGTTCATTTTTGTCTCATGAACTGAGAAGTCAATTTGTTCATCACCCATTCTTACATTTATTTTATCGATGGAAATATTGACTTTATATTTATTTCTGTCGATAAATGAATATAATGGAATGACCACAATGATATTATGGCCGGCCTCCTTCAGAAAACGGGGTAAAGAGCCAACAACATCTCCTAATCCGCCTGTTTTTGCAAACGGCACACATTCTGAGGCTACCACGACTATTTTAAGAGCACCTCCCATAATTTATATTTTAATGAGAGGGTAGTGTAAGTTCTATTTTTTCCTGAGAGCTGAACGATAAACCTACCACCAGGGTAAGGTATTCCCTTAACTGACGGGTAATAAGATAATTATTAAGGACAAACTGTCGGGCATTTTTCCCCATGCGCTTCATAGTTCCCGGATGTTTCAGGAGATATCTTATACGCATAGCAGCACCTTCCGGTGTGGTGACCCTGAATCCACAGAAATGGTCAATGACCTGCAATTTGATTCCACCGGTATTACCTCCTATAACAGGTTTCCCTTTCCATAATCCTTCCGTTACTGTTAGTCCGAATCCCTCTTTAAGTGATTTTTGTATAATAATATCCGAACCTCTCTGCAAAGCATTGATTGCCCTGTGTGCATCATTTGGCAATTCAAGAATATGTATATCGGGATCATCGCCTGCAAAGGCTTTAACTTCCTTCAGAACTTCCTGTCCTTCAGGGTCATCCGATGCTCCACCTCCGGCTAAGACTAACTGAACAGGAACATATTTTTTAACTAACCTGTAGCTTTGTATAACACCTAAAGGATCCTTAAACCTGTCGAAACGTGAAACCTGTGTAATAAGAGGGATATCTTTACGTATTCCCCATGAATTGAGAAAATCAGATATTTCCTTTTTCGGGAGTTCGATATTTTTCTCACTTAAAGGATCAATACTCGGAGGTATCAGATACTGGGGATGTGCGAGTGGCTGTACAAATTCTGACAGCGACCATATACTGGCATCATAACCTTTTATATATTCCCGTAAATACTTCCAGACAGGACGGTATGGATGACTTACATCTATGTGGCAACGCCAGAACCACTTGCCTCTTCTTCCCTTGCAGAAACTTAGCAGTGCTGCAGGCTGTGGGTCATGTATAAATACAATATCTGCTGTTTCAAGTTTTTCTCTAAGTCGCTCGAAGTTCTCCTGGTTAGTTTTCTTGTAAACTGACAACAGATGGGAAGAGATATCATCCCGGTTCCCCTGCAGAGAATTATGCATTTTCTTGGTACACTGGTAAAATTCATTTTCACCGGTAATAATTTCCCATTCAGCATCTATCCCCATCTCCCTTTTAAGTGGAATCAGACGGTTTAATATTTCAGCAACTCCACCACCCTCTTTGGTGGAGTTTATATGGAGGACCTTCAGCCCCCTCAACGGGTTGGCTAATTGTTTTAATTGGTCAATCACTTCATTTCCAACTACATTGGAATATTGTTCAAGTAAACTATCCATCAGATTCCTCTTTAAAATAATTATTAAAAGCAATGTCTATTTCATCACGGAGCTCACTTAAAGTGGTAAAACAAGGGTCTATATTATCAAGAGCATTTGTCAGTTCGTCATATTTGTCACCAAAACCTTCGAGCCAGACAGAAAAATCATTCCTGTTACCCAGTGTTCTGCGGCGGGAATCTATGAAATGAAAAAATATACTGCCAAGCGACATTTTCGGTATTGCTTCAACCAGATCGTGGGGATCAATATAACTAATGCCTGTATCGAAAATAACTATCTGCGAACGTATAAAATGAAATTCCTGTCCTGTTTTTACCCATGAGACATATTCCGACTCAGAAAGACGTTCCTCAACAATCTCAATGATCTCGCTACGAAGATCTTCGATATTACTGAAGATATTGGGGTCTATAATTGCCAGTTGCTCCGAAATCTTTAGATCATGAAGATTACGTGAGGCCCAAACTGCAAAATCATTCTGGAATTCCGGGTCATCAAAATGGGGGTGCAGAAGACCTCCCCAGAAATGATAATAAAAACAACCGGGATGAACAGTTTTCAGATGATCCCTGAATTCTCTGAGGTTTTGTGCTTTTTCTCCTGTCGCAATTGCAATAAGCGCACAATCTGCAATCTTAAAACCTTCATTCATAATTATCATGTTTTTGAGGAGAATACTATGAAAAATAGTCTCATTATCAATATTAAAATTCCATGTATGGTAGATAAAAATATAAAAATTGATGCACTTTGACAAATCTCCTGTAGTAGGTGACCCGTTAATGCCTCTGTATTAAAACCTTAGGATTTTATAAAGAATCAGGTAAGTAATGATTATTTTAGTGCTTCTTTTGGAAAAGGTATTAATCATGGCAAATAATTATTTCAGCTTTAAACAATTCACAATATACCAGGACAAATGTTCCTTCAAGGTCGGTACTGATGGTGTTTTGCTTGGCGCATCCGCAGATGTCTCAGACGCACAAAGGATCCTGGATATCGGTACGGGAACCGGCTTAATTGCACTGATGCTTGCACAGAGAAGCAATGTTGAAATAGTGGCCATTGAACCTGATATAAACTCATTTGAACATGCATGCAGGAACGTTGAAGAAAGCAAATGGAAATCGAGGATAAAGGTTGAGAATACTGCTCTTCAGAATTATAATCCCGGAATAGTGAAATTCGACCTTATAGTATCAAATCCTCCTTTCTTCAGCGATTCACTTAAAAATCCCGATCATGGCAAGGCTGCTGCAAGACATAACGATTCACTAAAGAACAGCGAGCTTCTTCAAGGAGTAAAAAGGTTGATGGCCGAAAACGGAAGATTCCACGTTATTATGCCATACGTTGAAGGGAATATTTTCATTGCTGAGGCTCAGGAGTATGGACTATTTTGTAATAATATACTCAAAATCAAACCGTTGCCAACGAGCGAGATCAGACGGCTTATACTGACATTTTCAAGAGAGAGACATAAAGTGAAAGAAAGATTTCTTACAATTGAGCATGGTAAACGACATGAGTTTACTGAAGAGTATATTAATCTGACGAAAGATTTCTATTTGAAATTCTGACCCGTATGATAGTCTCCCAACCCTCTTGTCCATCACTGACCCCCCAACCCCTCTTGTCCATCACTGACCCCCCAACCCCCCTAAAGGGGGGCTATAAACCCAT
>CAZDOM010000002.1:0-79638 GCA_964507015.1 uncultured Rikenellaceae bacterium
CTGTAAAGCTGGTCTGAGTGATATTGCTTGCAGCCTCAGTAACCGGAGGATCAGGTGGAGTTGTGAAAGTACTCTCGGCAGCCCACTCTCCGCCTGCAAAAGCCTGGTCAACAGCCTGAACACTCCAGTAATATGTGCCTGCAGGAATCATTTTAATAATCCAGGTATTTGTCTGAATACCTCTTTCTACGATCCTCCTGTATCCGTTTGTTATATTTGCCATCGGGGATTTTATGTCAATCGATCCTCCTGTACTTCCTATGTACAAATTATAAGTAAGTCCCTCCTGTGGAGTTTCGTTATCTGTTGACTTATTCCAGGTGAATGTTATTTCATCTGATCCGGAGTTGGCCTGCAGACCATCAGGTGCTGAAGGAACCGTATTTGAGCCTGTACTGTTATTTACATATACTTTTGATATACTTCCTGTTGAACTTTGCCCTGTACGCAATATATCCAGGTCTCCATCATTATCATAATCACCCCAGACTACTGAACTATTTTGCGCACCCGTCAGACAGGTACCAACAACCTCAGTAAATAATCCGGTATTATTACTATATACTTTTGAAACCTGTTTTAATCCATCATAACCTGTCAGAAGAATATCCAAATCACCATCATTATCATAATCGCCCCAGGCAGCTGAACTATAATCTGCACCTTCCAACCCGGCCACAATATCGGTAAAAACGCCTCCATCGTTTTTGTAAACTCTTGAAACAGGATCAAATCCGTCCCAGCCGGTTAAAAGTATATCTAAATCCCCATCATTATCATAATCACCCCAGGATGCTGAGCCATCTTCTAATCCTATCAAACCGGCATCAATATCGGTAAATACTCCTTCAGAGTTACTGTAAATCTTTGAAACAGGATTTAACCCGTCATTACCGATCAAGAGAATATCCAGATCTCCATCATTATCATAATCGCCCCATGATACTGAAGCATCATATACTCCAGTCAAATCGGCTTCAATGTCTGCAAATACACCGTTATTATTATTGTAAACCAATGAAACAGGATTTGCTCCGTTATAACCTGCTAAAAGTATATCTAAATCCCCGTCATTATCATAGTCACCCCATGATACTGAGCCATCATTTATTCCTGTCAGACCGGCTTCAATATCGGTAAATACTCCTTCAGAGTTACAGTAAATCTTTGAGACAGGATTTTCTCCGTCCCATCCTGTTAATAGGATATCCAGGTCTCCATCATTATCATAATCACCCCATGATACTGAACTCCAGCCTACTCCTGATAAAACAGCACCAATATCTGAGAATACTCCACCCTCATTTTTATATATTTTCGAAACAACATCTGAATCGATATAGCCTGTTAAAAGAATATCGAGGTCCTCATCATTATCATAATCGCCCCATGATACCGAACTATACCGTACATCATCCAGAATTATACCTGTCTGTTCAGTAAACACCGGGACCTCTATCTTTACCTCATTACTTATATATTCCACTACATCTTTTACCGAAACACAAACAACGTAGTATGTTCCATAGGTATCAAAGTTTGGCGAATAACTAGTCTCCACAGCGCCCGCAATTTCATTATCATAAGGGCCTCCTGAAGTTGTTGAATATTTCCACTGTCGTGAATCAGGGGTACCTGATTCAGTCACAGTCAGAATATTTCCATCCTGATTCAACTGTAAAGACTGATCATCTACAGGTTCAACTGAACTTGAAAAAGTAATCGTAAATGATTCTTCTGATGCAAAAGCTGAACCTTTAAAACAATTGTCTATTGCCTGTACACTCCAATAATATATGCCTGCCGGGAGCATTTTTATTTTCCATGAGTTGCTTTGGATTCCCCTTTCGACGACCCTCCTGCTACCGGTTGATACATCCGCCATAGGAGATTTTACATCAACAGATCCTGATGTGCTTCCTATGTACAAATTATAGGAAAGTCCGTTCTGCGGGGTCTCTGGATCTGTCGACTTGTTCCAGGTAAAAATTACTTCATTTGATCCGGGAACTGCCTGTATGTTGGAAGGTACTCCCGGCTCCGTATTTAATGTTATTGTATTGTTTTCATATATTTTTGATTTATAACCTGTACTGCTTTCCCCTGAAAGCAGAATATCAAGGTCACCGTCATTATCATAGTCACCCCAGGCTACTGAACTGCGTCGGACTTCGGTAAGGCCGGCAACAATATCAGTGAATACTCCATTTTCGTTCTCATAAACTGCTGAAAAAAAATCTGATCCATCTGTGGTCCCTGTTAAAAGTATATCCAGGTCACCGTCATTGTCATAATCGCCCCAGGCTGATGAACTGCGATATACTGCAGTAAGCCCAGCATCTAAACTCGTAAAAATGCCTCCATCATTTCTGTATACTTCTGATGAAATATAACCTGCTAATAAAATATCAAGGTCACCGTCATTGTCATAATCACCCCAGGATGCAGAGCCATGATATATGGGTGCAACGTCATCATCAATCCGGGTGAATATTCCTCCATCGTTTCTGTAAATCAAGGTCATGCGGTAAGAACCATCATACCCTGTTAACAGAATATCAAGGTCACTATCATTATCATAATCTCCCCATGCAACCGAACTATATTCTACTCCAGCCAAACCTGCTCCAACATCTTCAAAATCTCCTCCATTATTTCTGTAAACTTTTGATATACACTTTGAATCATCCCAGCCCGTTAACAGAATATCAAGGTCCCCATCATTATCATAATCGCCCCAGGCAACTGATCCGGCATTTACTCCTGTTAAACCGGCTCCAATATCTGTAAATACACCTCCACTATTTTCGTATATTATTGAAACAGAATTAGATCCGTTCCATCCCGTTAAAAGAATATCGAGATCGCCGTCGTTATCATAGTCGCCCCAGGCTGTAGCACTATATTTTACATCAGTCAAACCTGCTAAAATATCCGTAAATGATCCTCCGTCGTTTCTGTATATTTTTGATACCGGATCTGACCCATCAGATCCGGTCAGCAGAATATCCAGATCATAATCATTATCATAGTCACCCCAGGATACAGAGTTGAAATATACTCCTGTCAGTGTTATTCCTATTTGTTCTGTAAATGTCTGGCTAAGGATAATTTGGGATGTTAAAACAAGGAGTGCTCCGGACAGAATTAAGCGGAGGTAAGAGATTTTCATAACATTAAGCCTTTAATGTTAAACTAAGAATAAGAAAACTGAGACGAATTCATATTTCTGCATTCCCTACAGCACAAAAATCCTATATGTATTTGTCTCAGAAAGAGTTATCAGTATTATATACTTAATATCCTATTTCTTAAAGAAGAAATCGCCGTTCAGTTTATTCCATTCTGTAGGTACCTGTGCCCCGTTGCTCATCTTTCTTACCTGTGCACGGGTATTCATGAAGACACTCAGTATTGACTGCGGTACCGACATTTGTTTAACCAGTTCTTCCGTAAAGAGGCCATTTGCTCCTCTTCCATCAGCAGCCGTTGCACCCTCCGAGGTAGCAAAGGCAATTATTGTCCCGCTCGAAAATGACATTGCCCTGAAGCCTGCATCTCCGCCCCTCGCCCAGGCAGTATATGGATTATTACGGCAGGCATCAAGGATTACAATGTTGGTATTGTCCTGATACCTTTCGAATTCCTCAACTATAAAATCAACAGCAATGGCTTCAAACCTGCAGTCACCCGGTTTTTCAAGGTGTGCATCTGTTGGTACCAGGTAGTTCTTGCCATCCACCTGGTTGCCATGCCCTGCATAATAAAACAATGCAACATCATAATCAGGTAGTTTCTCATTAAATTCCCTGATTGCTGTCATCATCTCATCCCTTGTTGCATTGAGTTTCTTAATGACTTCAAATCCCAGTTCCTTGAGTGTTCCTTCCATCAGGTTAGCATCATTAGCAGGATTCTTAAGAGGAGTGCCATTCTCGTATTCCGAATTACCAAAGACCAGTGCAATACGTTTCTCAGTAAGTGCAGGTTCAAGCTTAATAACACGTTTCTCTGATGTGGTGCTGCCTGCAATATTTGTTGCTATAACAAATATGCTGTTATCACCCTCCTTCAGAATCACAGAACTCTGCCAGTTATAGTTACAGTCACCTGCAGCTGCAGCCTGGAACACTCTGTCTTCCGCCTGCATTACTCCGTTAACAAACAACTTTACCGTTTCTAGTTGGGTGGGAGATTTTATGCAAGCACCTATATTAAATGCTTCGGTATTTACCACCGTATTTGGAGTGGCAGGATTTGACCATTCAAAACCGGGGACAACAGCAGAAGGATTTGAGAAATACCGTAATTCCGATTTTGTCGCTCCTTCATTGTTTGTTGCAACAAGATAGACATTGTTTTCACCAGGACCGAAGGTCACATTCTTTTCTACTGTAAATGTTTCACTGCCATCAGTTGATTGTATTATTTCCGCTTCACCTTTTGAAACACCATTCAGATAGAGGAGTACTGATTTAAGTCCGGAAGAGGATTTTACCGAGGCCCTGATACTTGCATTAAAAGATTCAAGAGTTGTATTTGGTCTCGAGGGGCTCACCCATGTTATAAGGGGACTGGTGGAATTCCCGGTAACTTTTGTTTCAGTTTTGGCCTGCGTTGGCTCATTGTTAACAGTCTGTACAGCCGGCGGCGGCTGAACATTGCTTCTTTCAGCCATCAGTGGTGCAGTCTGGCTCTTAAGATAGGATACATTCAGATAATCAATAGATATTTCTGAATTGGTTCCCACATTAAACCCTATCTGGTTTCCTTCCGGTTGAATACCTGTAAACTGTCCTACCAGGATCTCATTGGCAAAAATATAAAAAACTCCTCCTATAGATCTTATGGTCAGCTTATTAAATGAATCATGGCTGATCCTGTAATTACCCGAGCCTTTATATAACGTTTCTACCTTTTTCCTTTTTGAGGGAGTATCTTTAAGTACATCGATAGTGTTGTTATCCGTTATCTCAATCCTGTAATGATCATACTTGTCATTCATCCCGAATACAAGGGCACCGGTACCTTTTATGACTTTTATTGCCGTCTCGATCTCATAATCCTGTCCGGGATTTATTACAATAACCTTGTATGACAGACCCGTTGACATCTGGTAATTCTTACAGGTGACATCATAATGCCCGCTTGTTATCTTCCCGCTGATCCAGAGATTATCGGTTATCCACTGCTTTGAATTATCGTCAAAATTATCAAAGAAGGAAACCGTTTTATCTGAAGGACTATATGAGAGATAATTTTGCTGGGACCATACCGGGTAAACCTGCAACAGAAGCAGTCCAGCCAGTATTAAAAGAGTCTTATGAAGATGATACCTTTTCATTGTTTTACCTTTTTAAATCCCTTATTTAAAATATCGTAGTATTATTAATTTCTTTTTCATGTTACTACAACCCTGAAAGTTATGAATTTTTTTGAATTTTGAAGCATAATTATTTAATATTTTGACCAATAGTTCATTTCGTGGTTTGAACAGTCAGAGTTTTGGGGATTAAGGGCGGAGGGCTGAGAACAGAGGGTGTAGGGTCCAGGATTTGATATATATGATGAGTGTTGTATTTTGGATGAAAAAGTGTAAAATATACACTTAATATATTATTTTTGAAACAGATATAAAATTGTCAGGTAATATTTATTTTAGTTTAATGGATACCGTTACAAATGATAATAAAAGGAGCATACCGGTAAGAGCTGTTGTGCTGATGTTGTTTTTCATTGTTGTTATTCCACTTTTGCCATTACTGATATCCCGGCGGTGGAACTGGTGGGAAGCATGGGTTTATGCAGGTATCTGCATTGTGGGTTTTGCGATAAGCAGGATGCTGGCCTCACGGCGTCATCCCGACATTCTGGCTGAACGGGCGAGGTACTTGCAGCATGAGGATGCTAAACCGTTTGACAAAATATTGTCTCCGCTCGTTGCACTTGGCAGTGGAATAATTCCAATTATTGCCGGACTGGACGGACTGTTCCATTGGTCACCCGGATTCAGCCTCACGGTAAAAATAATATCGCTGATTATCATCCTGGCAGGATATACCCTGGCATCCTATGCCCTTATTGAAAACAGATTCTTCTCGGGAATGGTCCGTATCCAGACCGACCGCAACCATAAGGTAGTATCCGGAGGGCCTTACCGTTGGATCCGTCATCCCGGTTATGCCGGATCGTTAATAACTTATCCTGTTATACCTCTGCTTCTTGATTCAGAATGGACATTTATACCTGCAATTCTTCTCATAATAATTCTGGTCATCCGTACTTATATGGAAGACAATACCTTACAGCAAGAATTGCCGGGATATGCCGATTATACAAAAAAAGTAAGGTATCGCCTGATTCCCGGAGTGTGGTGAGCGGGGATTACTCCCGACTCGTTTCACTCGTCTTGTATTTTTGTTTTTCATCTCTCCTCACCCAGGCGAGCCTGGTTCGGACATCTGAAAAATAAAAATCCCGCAGCAAGCTGCGGGAATAATTTGTCTTTGCGGAGAGAGGGGGATTCGAACCCCCGGTACAGTTACCCATACGGCAGTTTAGCAAACTGCTGGTTTAAGCCACTCACCCATCTCTCCCTTTGTCCTCCGTAGCTTCAGTGGAGGAGGATTCCTCCGTATCCCGCGAAGCGGGAGAAGGAGGGATTCTTTTATAAGCGCGACAAAATTAGAAAATCGCACATTATGTACAAAATAATTACCAACTTATTTCAATCCCTCGAAAACTTCTACCACCTGCCTGAAATTCTCCAGTGTCTCCTCATCAAAATCAGATATCTTTACTTCACCTGATTTAACATCTGTGAGAAATTTCGAGAACAGGAAATTCCGTGGCATCTCCTTTTCCTTAATATAATCTGAGTTAGCAACTGTTATACCTTCCCGGGTTTTTAAAATATGGTTCTTGAAATCGAGTGTCGATAACAGATCCTCAGCATTGTAAAATAACCCTGGTAAACTGATAATCATTTTACGTCCGCTGTTATCGGTTTTAAAAACTGTCTCCTTAAGATGATCATGCATATCGTTCTCCTCCTCGTTCTCAAAAAGAAGGACGGCAAAATCGAGACCCCAGCCCATCAGGATATTACACAGCAAAGGTATAGAAGAGACATTGGTCGAAGGAATAACACTTATCTTCCCTTTGAATCCGGTAAGTGTAAATATTGCATTTAAAATATAAAACGACCCGGTATCATTCACTATCAGGTTTATCTTTTTCTCTGAAAATCCCGAACTGGCTGCAGGATTGCCAATTATACTCTGCAGCGGAGAGAGAGTATCGGGCGATGCTGCAGACAGTTTTAAAGGATCAAGTATACGTGTTGCACTCCTCAGGTTGTCAATATCATCTCTCTGAACGGCAAGGACACGGTGAAGCTTGTTAATCTCCACAAGATGAGGAGAATGCGTGGTATATATTATCTGTATCTTGTCCTTAATATCTTCAAACACCTTGAGTACATCTTCCTGTGCTCTGGCATGCAGGCTCACTCCCGGTTCATCAACAAGCAGGATCATCTTTTTATTTATGTTTGCGGCTGCCTTCAGTTCCATGTAAAAGGATAAGAACCACCTTACTCCCCTGCTTCTCTGCTTTGGATAAAGCCTCTCTCCCTCATCCTTGATCCAGAATTCGAGATATGGTTTTCCGGCCTTTTCGCCGTATGATGCACTATAGTGATCGAGTTCAAACTGGATATTTATCTTGTTATTTCTCCCGATAGATTGCTGCCAGAAATCCTGGAAATTACATGTCAGGGCATAATTCAGATTCTCGATCTTTTGCTTGAGGATACGGCTTGAAGGCTGCTGGAAGAATGAATAATCGAGCTGTGCAATTGACAGGAAATTCCTGGCTGCCTTGTAACCTTCAACCTGATCATTCCCTGTTACAATATCATCCATATCAATGCGGTTTGGCAAAAGGCTTCCAAAATCCTCAAAAAGCTCAAAAACAGGACTGTATTCAAAATATTTCCTTCCCAGTATCTCGCTGTTATATTGCGATTTATAAGACAGAATAATTTCACTTACCCTCTTTTCAGCTTCCTCTTCAGATTTCCCCTCTATTATGTACCCCGACATTGCAATGTGCCTGTCGAGGTCAGATTTCATCTGGTTTCTTTCGTTCCTGGTTTTTCTGAAATCATTTAGAACAGTTCTCCACTCAATATCATCCTCATCATCAGCAGGACGCATCAGTAGTGTCATTTTCTGGTGCCTCTCCTCCAGCTTAACTGACAATTCCTCCATGTGGTTGTCGAGGGTAATAAATTTATCCATCAGTTTCTGCCATTTTTCACCAGCTTTTTTAATCTGTTGTTTGGCTGCCACTTCAGCAGAAAGTGCTTCCAGTTTTTGTTTAAGCTCTTTAAGCTGGTTCGTCAGATCTGTAATCTGTTTCCCCTCAGCCGAATCATTTAAATCAGGTTTCTTCGTGAACAATCTGAACCTTTTCAGTTTTGTTTCAATAGATTGAAGTATTGACCTGGTCTCAGATTCCTCTTTGCCCATCTGTTCCAGTTCCTCTTCCATTCCGGTAATAATACTCATCTCCTGTTCCAGCTTAACTGTCACATCACCCAGATATAAGCGCCATGCATCTTCAAGAGAATCAAGATACTGACTTATCTCACCGCTTACAACAATGACCGATGAAAGATCAGCTATCCAAACTCTCATAAGTTCAATATGATCGAGTCCTGACAGAAGTTCTTTTAATTCGGTTCCCGGATTATCAGTTATATTCAGAAGCCATCCTTTGGGAATTGAGAACCTGCAACTCACCTCGGGTAAAGAAAGATCACTGCGAAGAACATCTTCCGAAATTATCCCGGAATAAAACACCTTCATGGCCTCCAGAATAGAGGTTTTCCCCGATTCATTCTGGCCAATAAGACAGGTTATATTATCCGGCGAGAGTGTTTGCCACCCGGTGTCAACAATTGAACGGAAGTTTTTGATCCTGAAAGCTGTAAGCTTCATCATGATTGGGAAAATTATAATTGAAAACCCAGAACAAGAACATCATCAATCTGTTGCGTACTTCCCTTCCATTCATCAAAGGTATTCTCAAGTACCTTTTTCTGTTTTGTCATAGGAAGCTCGTTCATTGATGATATTACTCTTTTCAGGTGTTTATGTTTGAATTTTTTATCTGTCATTTCACCAAACTGATCTGCAAATCCATCAGAAAACATGTAAAAGCTGTCCCCCGGTTTAAAATCAATTACCTGGTTTGTAAACGGATGCTCAACCAGTGGTGCAAGTCCGATTGTCATTTTATCAGCTTTAAACTCTGTCAGTTCGCCCTTTCTCATCATCAACAGGGGTCTGTTGGCGCCTGCAAACTGAAGCTGCCTGGTATTGATGTTTATAATACATAATCCAAGATCGATACTGTCTTTGGCTACTGAACCTTTATCACTTTGATGAAGGGCTTTCATCACCTTCTCCCTCATGAGGTTAAGCACCCTGTTTGCTTTAGGCTCACACTTCGATTGCATTATCTCGTTAAGAAAACTGATACCCAGGATGCTGAGAAGTGCTCCCGGCACACCATGTCCGGTGCAATCACCTGCAGCAATACAAATGCATTGCCTGTTGCTGAATGCATAGTAGAAATCTCCGCTGACTATATCCCTGGGGAGAAAAAGAACAAAATAATTCTTTACCAGACCCTTCAGGTATGCAGGATCAGGCATGAGAGCTTTCTGGATTATCCCTGCATATCTCAGACTCGCCATATGATCATCAATACCCTGGCTTTGTAACAGAGAAACTATATCAGGATTATGTTCTTCTTTGGCCGCCATCTCACACGACAAAATTCCTGCAAAAGCTAAAGATACATTAATTTGTATTGCATTACAACACATTTACCGTTCCATCCTTTCCAGGAGAACTACATTTTCCACATGATGTGTCTGCGGAAACATATCTACAGGCTGCACCCTTGTGACCCTGTAACCTGTTGACAGCAAAACGATATCCCGGGCCTGGGTTGCAGGATTACAACTTATATATACAATCCTTTCAGGGGAAGCTTCAATTATTTTTTTCACTACATCTTCATGCATACCCGCCCGCGGAGGATCAGTAATAATAACATCGGGGTATCCTGTTCTTTTGAAAAGATCGTCAGACAGGATCTTCCTGATATCACCGGAAATAAACTCAGTATTCCCTATATTGTTTATAGAGGCATTCAGTACTGCGTCTTCAATAGCCTCTTCAATATATTCAATACCAACCACTTTTGAAGCTTTTGATGCTATAAAATTAGCTATTGTTCCTGTGCCCGTATACAGGTCGTAAACAATCTCCTTTCCTGTAAGTGATGCCATTTCACAGGCAATTTGATATAATTTCAATGCCTGCCTGGAATTTGTCTGGAAAAAAGATTTTGGGCCTATTCTGAATCTTAATCCTTTCATTTCCTCAATAAGATGGTCATGACCACTGTAGAGTACCGCCGTTTGATCTGAAAGAGAATCATTTGGTTTTGAGTTTATAACATAAAACAGGGATTTAATACTGCTGAATTCTGAAGCCAGGTGATCAAGTAGCTTATTTCGTCTTTCAGGCTCATCATGAAAGAAAACGACAATAACCATAAAGTCCCCATTTGTAGCATTACGTATTATAAGGTTTCTGAGGAATCCTGTTTGTTGCCTGGGATCAAAAAACCTTAAAGAGTTTTTATGAGCATACCTCCTTACTGAATCCCTGATGGCATTTGAAGGTTCGGATTGAAGATGACACTCCCTGATATCCAGGACTTTATCATAGATACCTGGAATATGAAATCCCAGTGCATCTTCTTTTTCAAAATCGTGATCGGAATTTATCTCTTCCGCAGTAAGCCATTTCCTGTCTGAGAAAGAGAATTCAAGCTTATTCCTGTACCTGAAAACATCCTCTGAACCTTCTATCGGTGTAATATCAGGCAAAATAACTTTACCGATCCGTGTCAGGTTATCAATAACCTGCTTTTGCTTATACCTGAGTTGAAGATCATAAGGCAGGTGCTGCCACTTGCAACCTCCGCACACACCAAAATGGCTGCAAATCGGGGTAATCCTGTCTGGGGAATATTCATAAAACCTTACAGCCCTCCCCTCCATATAATTCTTCTTCTTCCTTGTAACCTTTATGTCAACAACATCACCAGGAATAAGCATTGGCACGAAGACAACCATATTATTTACCCTGGCCAGGGCATTTCCTTCAGCACCTATATCGGTTATTGTCACCTTTTCAAGGAGGGGCAGCTCTTTTTTCCTTCGCATCTTATTGCCGTTAGTCTTTTAGGTTAAGGATGAATAAAAGACCCTCAATCATACATGGTAAAACTGCTTCATCATGATCCAGATCCGGGAAAATGATCTTTGAACATATTCCAGGGGATGTCCCTGCTTCAATCATCCCGTCATACATTGTTTCAGTTGAAGAAACATTCACTTGTGTATCACCTGAACCATGTACAAGAAGAAGTGGTTTTTGGGTGATCCAGGCTGACACACTATTGTTTGTAAGGGCATCCCGGACAGAAGAATAGTCGGATGATAAATAAAAACCTGCAAGGAATTCGCTGCTGAAGAGGTCAGCTATTGTAGTTGTCAGCTGACTGTTGATTTCATTTATTGAAAGGGTACCGTTATACAAAGAGCTAAGGTTTTCACAATAGGGGGTTTTCATAATACTGCATGCAGTATTGGTAAACTGTTCATAATATGAATATGCATAGACAATATAACCAAGATATGCAGGTACAGGATAATCTTCCAGGTTATCCATTCCAAGGAAAAGGTTCAGGATATTATAAGGTCCTGCACCACAAACACTTCCTGCAAGATTAAAATCATCGGAATACTCAAGCTCGAGTGCCTTGTGAAGGTTAAGAGTTGCCCATCCTCCCTGTGAATATCCAAGAAGATAATATTCATTCTTTAATTCAATTCCCGGAAATTCATATTTACAGGATTCCTTAAGAGCATAAAGCATATCAACTATCGATCTCACAGTAGGCTCAGCAACAAGATACGGGTGTGGAACCTGGCTCGATTCACCAAATCCTGGATAATCGGGTATCACCACCACGAAACCCATTGAGGCTAAATATTCAATAAGCTGGTATGAAGGATTTATGACATATTCTGAAGGAGCATACGCATTCACAGTATTTGTACCGTTCTGGAAACAGAGAACGGGATACTCGCCGGGAGCAGCAGGAATACAAACCAGGCCGGAAGCCTCGATCGCCTCTCCCAAAACTTTTGTCCTGTATACAATTTTATACACATTTACATCATCCCCGATAAAAGGGATTATTTCACTCAGCTCCGAATATACTTCCAGACCTGCATCCAGCATATTGTTAATAGATGTTGTTGAATAAGTTACAACAAGTTCATCAGAAACAAAGTAATCATATACTGGTCCGCGATCATCTTTTCTACATGAGGTAACAGATACTATTACTGTAGAAATAAGTAATAGTAACCTTAAAATTTGTCTTTTAATATTCATTTTTTAATGTTATTATCACAATCGATTATCTATAGGTCAATTTTGTGTACATAAGAATATTACTCATGAACACAAAGGCAGCAAATCAAAATTTTGAGGGATAAAGATAATTGTTATTGAGACATAATGTGCTTTCGAAGGCTGGTTTACTTTTTCTATATTTGCGACAGTTTCTTTCAGCATGGTATCAGTACAGAATCTTTCAGTATCATTTGGCAGTTTTGACCTGCTGACAGGTATTTCATTTCTCATCAATGAACAGGATCGTATTGGGCTGGCAGGCAAAAATGGTTCAGGGAAATCGACACTCCTCAATGTAATCGCCGGTCTGAAGAGTCCAACATCAGGGTTTATTGATAAATCGGATGATATTACAATAGGATATCTTCCTCAACAGATGAAGATCAATGATTCAACAACAGTAATGAGCGAGGCAATAACCGCATTTAAGGAAATTACAGATATTTCAGAAGAAATAGAACAATGTGGTAAGGAGATTGCAACAAGGGATGATTATAATTCTGCAGAATACATGAAACTATGTGATCATCTGACAGTTATTGAGGAGAGGTTCAGAATACTGGGTGGTAACATGTATATAGCTGAAGCTGAAAAAACCCTTACAGGGCTCGGATTTGATAGAAATGATTTTGACCGGCCTACGGGGCATTTTAGTGGTGGCTGGCGCATGCGTATCGAACTGGCGAAGGTGCTTCTTAAAAAGCCATCCCTGTTTCTCCTTGATGAGCCAACAAATCATCTTGATATTGAATCTATTCAATGGCTGGAGAGTTTACTTGCAAATTATCCCGGGGCAGTGGTCCTTGTATCTCACGACAGGGTCTTTCTTGATACTGTGACAACCCGTACTATTGAGATTTCACTTGGTAAAATCTATGATTATAAAGTTCCGTGGTCGAAATTTGTTGAATTGAGAAAAGAGAGAAGAGAGCAGCAACTGGCTGCTTTCAGGAACCAGCAGAAGATGATTGAGGATACCGAAAAATTCATAGAAAGGTTCCGCTATAAAGCCACTAAAGCTGTCCAGGTACAATCGAAAATCAAGCAACTGAACAAGGTTGAAAGGATTGAAGCAGACGAGGAGGATAACAGTACTATTAACCTCAGATTTCCCCCTGCACCACGGTCAGGGACAATAGTCATTGAAACCGACGGAGTCTCAAAAAGTTTTGGACAAAATCATGTCCTCGAAAGAATAGATTTCAAAATACACAGGGGTGAAAAGGTTGCATTTGTGGGGAGAAACGGGGAAGGTAAAACTACTTTTTCAAAGATCATAACTGGAGAGCTCGATTATACTGGATCAATGAAAAAAGGGCATAATGTAAAGATCGGATATTATGCACAAAACCAGGATGAGCTGCTCGATGAATCAAAAACCGTTTTCCAGACAATCGATGATGTGGCAAAAGGTGATATAAGAACAAAGATACGCGATATGCTTGGAGCATTCCTGTTCAGCGGGGATAATACAGATAAAAAAGTGAAAGTACTCTCGGGAGGTGAACGTTCAAGACTTGCCCTCATAAGACTTCTGCTTGAACCACATAATCTGCTGGTACTGGATGAACCGACCAATCATCTCGATATGCGTTCAAAAGATATACTGAAACAGGCACTGATAAAATATGATGGCACATTAATTGTTGTATCCCACGACAGAGATTTCCTGAACGGTATAACAGATAAAGTATATGAATTCAGGTATAAAAAGATCAGGGAAAACATAGGTGGTATTTACGATTTCCTGAGGAAGAAAAAAATAGAAAATCTATGGGAGATAGAAAAGAGAGAGCCACTGAGAAATGAGCAGTTGCCGGATGAGACTTCGTCAAATAAACAAAAATATCTTGAAAAAAAGGAATATGAGCGTAACCTGAGAAAACTCAGGAAAAGGCTTGAAGAGACAGAGGTCAAGATCGAAACCCTGGAGTCAGAATTAGCCTTACTGGATGAAATACTCAGCAGACCAGGGAAACCAGCTGAAGAGATGGAAAAGCTCTACATGAAATACCAGCAACTAAATGAACATCTAAACCATGAAATGACAAGTTGGGAACAATATACTCATGATGTGGAAGTTTTCTTAAAAAATAACAACTGAAAATGGAATCCCAGAAAATGTTAAAAAAATACCGGGTACATGTATATGAGACCAGCCCGGAGGGTAGGCTGAATCTATGGTCCCTTTTCAATTACATGCAGGATATTGCTTCTGAACATGCAGTAAAACTGGGTTTCGGAAGGGATGACCTCATGAAGAGAAACCAATTCTGGGTTCTCTCCAGAATGTATGCAGTAATTCATGACCTGCCTTACTGGAATAAAGAAATTGTTGTGACAACATGGCCGCATGGTACAGAAAAGCTTTTTGCATTAAGGAATTATGAAATTAAGTACCCTGATGGCAAGGAGATTGCATCAGCTTCCTCATCATGGCTTATCATCGATCGCACCACAAAAAAAATACAGAGGCCGGGCGTACTTCTCTCTCAATATAACTCTGTCAATCAATCAATAAAATCAGCTGCCAGGGAAGCTGAAAAAATTCCGGAAGCCTCCCCTGACGGACAAAATTCACTAAGATCAAAAATAAAAGTAAGCGACCTCGATATTAACCTGCATACGAACAATGTCAATTATATTAAATGGGTATGCGATACCTATGATCTTGATTTTATACTGACCCATTCCCCATGTTCTGCAGAAATAAATTATCTTGCAGAATCGATGTACGATGAAGAGGTATTCATAAGAACATCAGTGGAAAAGGAGAAGACTATTTTTTTCAATCATTCAGTTATTCGTACAAATGATGATAGGGAGCTATGCAGGATAAGAATAGAATGGAAAAAAGAAAGGATAAAGAAATTCTATCATTAATGAACAATAAAAGACTATATATCAAGGATATAATACGTCTGATAACAGTCCTTGTAATAATACCTGTACTGATATCCTCCTGCAGGACAACACGTGTCGCTGTTGACTCAAAGGATCTTTCATACCTGTATAATCCAACCAGGAACTCGCTGAATCCCCTTTATAATATAAGAAATGAATCTGACCATGAATCAATCCTGTCGATAAAGTTCTTTACAAGTGAATTATATTTCTCAGAAGCCAATTCACAGGGAGTGCCTCTTGCCTCTATTCTTGTCACAGCCAAGCTTTTCAATACTGAACAGGGAAGGGTTCTTGCAGATACTTCAGCATATAACCTTGCTATATACAAGGAAAACAGCCCTCCTGAACATATTTATCAGATTCCGCTTAAGGTAGATCCCGGAAGAGAATACCTGGTGGAAGTAAAGATACTCGACAAAGTCAGAATACAGGTAGTTCATGCTTTCCTGACATTCAACACATTGTCGGATTACAACAGATATAATTTCAGGGCACAGGGACACTTCAACAAAAATGAAATATTCAAACCTATCCTGAAGGCTGATGAATATGTTAATCTGATCTACCTGCGGGGTAATATCGATTCATTATATATCTCCTATTTTAAGCCTTACAGCGAAATTCCTTATCCGCCGTCATTGCTGCTTCCTGAAAAAACCCTTGACTATCCGCCTGATACCATTATTTCACTCCCATATTCTGACACTATACCACTTATGCTTCCAAGGAAAGGTATTTATTTTTTTTCTACAGAAAGAGAGGTAAAGGAGGGATTTACATTTTTAAATCTGGGAGAGGAATTTCCAACATTAACAACTCTGGCTGTGATGATCGAGCCCCTGGCATATCTTGCCAGCGAATCTGAAATGAAAACCATGCGTGATGCTGTCAGATCTAAACTGGCTCTTGATGAATTCTGGATAGGCTGCGGTGGTAATATTGAAAGAGCCCGTGAACTGATACGTATATATTATACACGTGTTTATTACGCCAATCACTACTTCACATCCTTTACTGAAGGATGGCGAACTGACAGAGGAATGATATACATTATTTACGGACCGCCTGATAAAGTATACAAATCCTCAGATGGTGAGAGCTGGGGTTATCTTAAACCTGTAATTAAATCATCGTGGGGACCAAGGTACAGGGTAAAAGATGAATACCTGTTTTTTACATTCAGGAAAAGGAATAATGTCTTTTCTGATAACGATTTTTATCTAAGCCGGAGTGAAACACTGGTAACTCTGTGGGAACAAGCAATCGCCAGCTGGAAAAAAGGCATAGTTTTCAGGCTTGATAACCCGGAGGAATATTAATATCCTGATGAAAGAATCTGATTATATCTTTGGTTTAAGACCTGTTATTGAAGCAATCAAAGCAGGTAAGCAGATTGATCGCCTGCTTATAAAACAGGGACTTCTGGGGGCTCTTTACCATGAGCTTATGGAGGAGGTAAAGAAAAACAACATTGCCTTTCAGATAGTACCACTTGAAAGAATTGAAATTGTAACAAGAAAAAATCACCAGGGTGTCCTTGCATGGTTATCAATCATTGAATACCAGCATATTGAGAACCTCCTTCCATCAATCTATGAAAAAGGTGAAGATCCGCTGATTGTCATCCTTGACTCTGTTTCTGATGTAAGGAATTTTGGGGCTATAGTACGAACAGCCCACTGCCTGGGAGCACACGCTGTTATGATTCCGGAAAAGGGTTCGGCCAGAATTACTGCTGATGCTGTTAAGGCCTCTGCCGGTGCATTGCACATTTTCCCCGTATGCAGGGAAAGATCGATAGTTAAATCAACCAGGTATCTGAAGGACTCCGGGCTGAGGATAATATGTGCAGAAGAAAAATCATCTGTAAGTATTGCTGACACAGATTTGAAGGGTCCGGTTGCACTTATATTGGGTTCTGAAGATAAAGGTATCAGCCGGGAACTTAGTGCCCTGGCTGACCACAGGGTAAAAATCCCTGTGAGCGGGACCATTGGATCGCTGAATGTTTCAATAGCTGCCGGAATCCTGCTTTATGAGGTTATAAGGCAGAGAAGCAGCGGTATCAGGAAATAATACCTAAAATTCTCTCATCAAGCGCTTTCTGATCAGCTGTAAAAGATGCAAGTCCTGCCAGATTGAGCAATGTATCGGGAGCAATTTTCCCTTCCCTGATCTTATTCTCCCATCTCGAATAGACAGGTATCTTACCATCGGAAGCCAAAATTTCTTTTTCTGTTTTGGTCATATACGGAAACATATCTTCACAGCCTTCCTGTCGCGCAATCTCAACCAGTTCTGCACCTGTTGCCGGGACCTTCTCAGTAAGTCTCTCAGCAAGATTTAAGACATTGTCATCAACGGTCCAGAATGTTTCAAGATGGGCATCCTTTGCTTCAGCAGAAATCCCAATTTTGTAGTTTTCGTACATACGTGAGGTGAAGCTACCCTTGAGTGAATTATGACCTGCTGAGGCCACCTTCGGAGGAATAGTAAAAACATCTACACCAGCCAGTAATTCAAGCTGTTTGGGATCCCTTAAACTGGCTGCGATAAGCTTTGTTTGCCAATCGTTTCTTGCTGAGAGTCCTGTTACCCAGTTCTGAGCAGCAATAACAGCCATCTCACCTGATCCTGAACCATCACCAAGATTATTGTCGGAAATAAAGGCTCCTATTCTTCCAAGAAATACATTCAGGTAATCCGGACGTGTAAGTCTGGTAACAAGAACGTTCTGCCTGGCACTGAATCCCAGGGTAAAGTTTATCCGCACACCTGCATCCTTCAGCTTCCTTGCCCCTAATAATCCTTCTGGCGTATATGGGACCTTGATTATAAATTGTTCCGGACAGATCTCATGGAATCTTTTACCATAATATTCAATCGCTTTTATATCGTGTGCAGTGTCTGTATGAAGCTCAACACTTACCATACCACTGAATTTTGAAGCGAGTCGCAGACCATGGTATGCATTCAGTATAAACGCAATCTCCTTCACCTTTTGTTCCATCGGAAGTTCCCGCACCAGGCTCTTGGCCTCTGAGATAAAGACATCATATATGCCTTTTTGTATCTCATTGTTCAGCAAGGTATTATTGGTTGTAAGGGCACTCATCTCAGCTGACCAGTTAGCCTCAGCCTCCTCCATATCTCCAGTATCAAGCCATAATTCTGATCCCGTATCCCGTAAAGAAGACCAAAAAATATCCGGTTTGGCTTTGATCTGTTTTTCACCCGGATACTTCCACAGGAAATCACTAATTCTCGTATTAAGGTCTGCCATTTTCTTAATGTTTATAATTTATTATTATTGCGTTTTGTGAATGGTCTTACCAAGATAATCATATTCTGAAGGGAGCTGGAAAACCCTCAGTGCATACTCATTCATAACCGACATAAGATGCTCCAGGATTTCCGACTGTACATTTCTTTCTTTGTAATCATGGTTCCCTCCTTTTCAATATTGAAATATTTCATTATCAGCGGTGATTCCTTCATTTTTCTTTTCTGACCTTAATCTGCAAATTTAACAGTGGTTACATCAACAAGAAAAGATCTTTTTATTCGTCTCACACCTGACTCCTGCATTCCCACCCAGTTTATGTTCCGGGATGGATATCCAGTCTCCTGCTTTCAGCATCTTATTGGATGACAACTGAATACTGGCAACCAGACCTAACAGGAAATCCTTCAACCATATTGATGGATCTTTTATAAGCGACATGTATTCGCGGATTATTTTGCCACAAAAGTATATATTTTATTGATCTGCTTGATTATTAATTATTAGCTTTACAGTAATATTAATAATAACTTTCTTTTAATGAGAACAATAGCTATTCTGTTCCTGCTATTTTTATCATCTCCTGTAATTGCTCAGATCAATTTCGATGATTATTTTACTGATAAGGTATTACGGTTTGATTTCATGTTTGCAGGAAATAGTGAAAATACCGTTATTTATCCTGTTGCCATGAAAGAAGAACCCTTCTATGGCGGTTCAAAAACTCAGCTGACTGATCTATTTAACTATGGAAACTTCAAATATGAGATCTTTGATGATACTGACGGCAGGCTTATTTATTCACGTGGGTTCTGTACCCTGTACCAGGAATGGCAAACCACTGCTGAGGCAAAGAAAATTGAAAGAAGTTTTTATGAAGTTGCAACGATGCCCTTCCCAAAGAAAAAGGTCAAATTTGTTTTAAGTATCCGGCAGCGAAATGGTAAGTTCACCAAACTTTATGAGACCAGTATTGATCCTTCAAACTATTTCATAAGAAGAGAAAATCCTATATCTGCTTCTTCTACAAAGATATACGGGAATGGAGAACCTGAGAACTCAGTCGATCTGGCCTTTATAGCAGAAGGATATAAAGCTGAAGAAATGAGTAAATTCCTCGCTGATGTAAAAAAAATGGCAGACTATATGTTTTGTGAAAAACCCTACAATGAGTATAAGGATAAGATCAATATATGGGCGGTAGAGGCTGTGTCTGAAGAATCCGGTACAGATATCCCGGGAGAGAACATTTATGTTAATACAGTCTTGAATTCAAGTTTCTATACGTTTGATATTGACCGCTATCTTACAACACAGGATATTAAATCAGTAAATGATTATGCTGCTGTGGTACCACATGATAATATAATTGTACTCATCAACAGTAATAAATACGGAGGCGGGGGTGTATATAATTACTATAGCGGGACAACAACAGATCATTCTTTATCCTTAAAGGTATTTGCACATGAATTCGGGCATGGTTTTGCCGGCCTGGCGGATGAGTATTATTCCTCAGAAGTAGCATACGAGGAATTTTATCCATTGGATGTTGAACCATGGGAACCAAATATTACCACCATGGTTGATTTTGATTCCAAATGGAAAAAGATGATTGACAATAACACACCTGTCCCCACACCGGCTGAAGACAAATATAAAAACGTTACCGGCCTGTTTGAGGGAGGAGGCTATTCAGCAAAAGGTATTTTCAGACCTGAGATGGATTGCAGGATGAAAAGCAACTCATCAAAAGGATATTGCTCTGTTTGCAGTAATGCTATCAAGGAAATGATTGAGTTCTATATAAAATAGACTCTCCGGGGAATATTATTCCAGCATTTCGAATAACTCCCTGGCTGTTTCAACAGGTATTTCTCTTTTACCAAGCCAGGCTCCGATTTTTGCTTCAGTATATCCATTCCTTTTAAGGAGATCGGTATATTCTTCAGCACTCTCCCAGGTTATGAAGGCACCTATAAGATATACAATATCACCATCCGGAAGAGTAATTATCTCAAAGCTCCTGGCACCGGACAGTCTTCTGAAATCATCAACTTCCTTATCCTTAAGGGGCTCTTGTGATCGTGCAATCTCGACTCTTAATGTTAGTGCAGGCGGAACTGTATCCGCTGGTTCTTTCTCCTCTTTCTGTACTGCTGAAAGCGGAATCCTGCCCCACTCTTTTTCAAGAGCTGCAGCTCTTTCCCGGGAAACAGCTTTGCCATCAAAGAATGCTGAGACAAACGCATCACTAAAACCTTTTTTTCTCACCACACCAAGAGCTTTATTGGCATCTGACAATCTCCTGAACATACCGGTATAGTAGATAGTCAGATCCCTCCCCTGCATCTTAAATCCGAACACCGGCGTAAGTCCCCTAAAATATGAAGGAGCAACAGGATTACGGAAAACCGCTACCTGGATACGATACAGCAATCCTTCAGGTAATTCGGGATCAATAGGAATTGTCTTACCACCTGCTCCCTGTTTTATCTCAAAAAGAGAAAATACTTCAACCTTTTTTGCAGGCTCAGGAGCATCATCTGCTTTCTTTGTATCTTCACTTATTGTATCAGCAATAACCTTTTTGTCATCTTTTAATAAGACTGGTTCTATTGAGATTGTATCTGCTATGACAGTAATAGTATCAATAGTCTCGCTGGTGTCAGGTGTAATTATCACTGAATCGCGGAGTTCAACTGTCTTAAAGGAGGTATCTGGTACGCGAGGAACTGCCTGTTCATCAATAAGTTTTCCTGTAAATGGCTTACTGTTCATTGCTGCCAGAGCCTCATCATATTTTTTATCAGCAAGATCCTGAAATGAGCTGGCGAGATTTTCAATATCAGTTATTTCGCTTTTCAACTTTGTCCTCTCGATATATGTTCCGGTTTCGAGGCTTTTTTTCTGTTCTTCTGCTATCCCGAACAGAGAATCAGCTTTATGCTGATATACAAGGGCTTCAGATAACATCTTATCATAATCATCAGACAGAGTCTCTTCCGGATAGGGAACTATAATATCTTTTTGTACTATTTCTCCTGGAATTTCGATTATATCCTTACCCTCTATTTCTGTTTTTGTTACTTTTTCTGCTTCTTCTTCCTCAGCAATAAATATATCTGGTCCCGGAAGACCCTCTCCCTTTTCACATTGCTGGATAAAATCCGGTATTCCCAGTTCTCTTGATTCTTTCCTTCCGTTTATGTCAATGAAAGAATTGTAGGAGTCGATTGCATCTTTAAATTTTCCTGACATCTGCTGTGCCCTGCCAAGCCAGAAAATTGCATCCGGAGGTATATTCCGTACAATTGCCGAGCCTTGCTGAGCCTGTGTCAGAAGGGAAACTGCCCTCTCCGGATTCTTTTTCAGTTTAACCAGGCAGACCCCGGAATAATACTTATATATTGGATCCTTGGGGTATGTGACAAGAAGCTCACTGAATTCCCTGTAAGCCTGTTCATAATTGCCACCTGAAAAAGCCTCCAGTGAAGATTGCCTAGTGGCTCTGGATTGTACATCCTGTGCAGTGAGATAATTTACTGACCAAAGTGTAACTAATACCAACAGTAAATATACCTGATAGTGTCTCTTAATATACTTATATGTTATAACCACTCTCACAAACAACTAATGTTCAGTATGTTACAAAATACTGTTATTTTAATCCTAAAAGTCAGTTGTTAATAATTAAAAATCTGTTTTGTTCAGAAAACAATTCAAACTTCGTAAATTTACCCATAATAACAAAATTAATAAACCCATGGCACAATTAAAAGAGGGTATGCCGGCACCTCCGTTTGAAGGAAGTAATCAGGATGGGAAAATTATAAAGATGAGTGATTTTAAAGGTTGATACAAAAACACATTCTGAACAGATATTTGCATTATATGAATAAAAACCAATAAATATGAGCAACGAAGAAAGAAAAGAGATCAACAAGGAAAAGCTAAAAGCGCTTGAGGTGACCCTGGGTAAAATCGAAAAAGATTTCGGGAAGGGTACGATAATGAAACTTGGAGACCATGCTATAGAGAATATACAAACAATCTCCACCGGATCCATCGGACTTGATGCAGCCCTTGGTATAGGAGGCCTTCCCCGTGGTCGTGTTATTGAGATTTACGGTCCTGAAGCCTCAGGGAAAACAACCCTGGCAATTCATGCAATTGCTGAAGCACAGAAAAACGGAGGAATTGCTGCAATAATAGATGCTGAACATACATTCGATAGGTTATATGCTGGAAAACTGGGTGTTGATGTTGAAAATCTTCTGATCTCACAACCCGATAATGGGGAACAGGCACTCGAGATAACTGATAACCTGATCCGTTCAGGAGCACTAGATATAGTTGTAATTGATTCAGTCGCAGCCCTGACTCCAAAAGCTGAAATAGAAGGTGAGATGGGTGATTCAAGGATGGGATTACAAGCCAGACTGATGTCGCAGGCACTTAGAAAACTGACAGCTAATATTAGCAAAACAAATACTTCATGCATTTTCATTAACCAGCTGAGAGAGAAGATTGGTGTTATGTTTGGGAACCCTGAAACAACAACCGGAGGAAATGCACTTAAATTCTATGCCTCTGTAAGACTGGATATCCGAAGGACAAGCCAGTTGAAAGATGGGGACGAAGTGACAGGAAACAGGACCAGGGTGAAAATAGTAAAAAACAAACTTGCCCCACCATTCAAAAAAGCCGATTTTGATATCCTCTATGGTGAAGGGATATCTCAAGTTGGGGAAATAATTGACCTTGGTACTGATTTCAACATTATCAAAAAAAGCGGCTCATGGTTCAGTTACGGGGAAACCCGCATTGGTCAGGGACGCGATGCCGTTAAACAGATACTTAAGGATAATCCTGAATTATACGAGGAGCTTAAAACCAAAGTAACAGAAGCTCTTAAGAAACAATAATAATCCAAATACTATTACTGATGAAAAGATATCACCTTTCGATAATTCTTCTGATTTTCCTATTATCTCCGGGTTGCAAACAGGAGAAATCAGCTTCACAGGAAGAAGAACCCCGGTTCAATAATGAACTTACTGCTGAAGAAAAAGCAGGAGGAGTGATGACTCCTGAAATAATGTTGAAATTCGGACGGCTTGGCTCATTTGCCCTCTCTCCCGATGGTTCAACTGTTCTCTATACCGTCACTGATATAGACCTTCAAACCGAAGCAAGAAGAACAAATATCTTTAAAGTATCCTCTGCAGGCGGAGATCCTGTACAACTCACTACAGAAGGAGGCAATTCACCACAGTGGTTCAATAAAGGTAAATCCATTGCCTATGTTAATAATAATGGTGAACTGAATACTATGGATCCCGATGGTGCTGACAAACAAACAGTTAAAGGATTTAAAGATTTTGAAATTTACAGTATTTCACCTGATGGAAACAAAATCTACTTTACCAGAAGAATAAAACTTGATCAGACTGCAAATGAAAAACATAATCTTCCAAAAGCAAATGTCAGGATAATTGATGACCTTATGTACAGGCACTGGAATTATTGGAGTGATTATTCCTACAGTCACATTAATGTTGCTTCATTTGACGGGAAAAGTATCTCTGATGAAAAAGATATCATGGAAGGCCAGAGGTTTGAATCTCCGCTTGCCCCCTATTTTGATGAGGGAGAAATCTCCTGGAGTCCCGATAGTAAGTATGTTGCCTATACAACAAAGAGGCTTAGGGGAAAAGAGGATGCAAAAAGTACAAACTCTGATATAATGCTTTATAATCTTTCCACGGGAGAGGAAGTGAATATTTCTGAAGGGAACAGGGGGTACGACAGGTCACCCGTCTTTTCACCTGATGGTACAAAAATAGCCTTTCAAAGCATGGAAAGAGACGGATACGAAGCAGATCTTGACAGACTTTTTGTCTATGATATAACTAAAGGTACCCGCAAATGGATAACAAAAGGATGGGATTTTGACGTGGAAAGTATCAACTGGGCAGATAATGAAACAATATACTTTGCATGTGCTCATCTGGGAACAACACAGGTATTTAAAACCAAAATATCAGCACGTGGTGTCGACCAGGTTACTGAGGGTGTCCATGAGTTAAGTCCCATAAGTCTCAAATCGGGCATAATGGTAGCTATTATTAAGTCATTATCAATGGCTCACGAACTGGCATCTGTTGATCCTTCCACTGGTGATGTTAAACAGATCACATTCATAAATAAAAAGATATATGAATCAATAAAAATGGGACGGACGGAAGAAAAATATATCAAAACGAGGGACAACAAAGATCTGCAGATGTGGATTATCTACCCTCCTGATTTTAAGCCGGCTAAGAAATATCCGGCGCTTCTGTTCTGTAATGGAGGACCGCAAGGTACTCTGGGACAATTCTGGTCATACCGATGGAATATGCAGATGATGGCGGCCAAAGGCTACATAGTGATATGTCCTAACAGGCGGGGCAATGCCGGTTTTGGTCAGGCATGGAAAGAGCAAATCTCGGGTGACTACGGAGGTGCCAATATAAATGATTATCTCGATGCTACTGATGCCATGGCAAAAGAACCGTTTGTTGATTCTGAGCAGCTTGGGGCAGTTGGAGCAAGTTATGGTGGATTCTCTGTATTTTACCTTGCGGGTGTACATGGAGGAAGATTTAAGGTTTTCATAGCACACTGCGGTATGTTTGACTTTACCAGCTGGTACGGATCAACAGAGGAATTATGGTTCCCTGACAAAGATATAGAAGGTCCATACTGGAATATGGGGAAAAGTTACCGGTTCTCACCTCACCTGATGGTAACTAACTGGGATACTCCTATACTGATTATCACCGGAGCTAATGATTTCAGGATACCCTATACACAGAGTATGGAAGCATTCCAGGCCGCCCAGTTGAACAATGTACCAAGCAAACTTTTGTTCTTCGAAGATGAATCACATTTTGTGCAGAAACCACAGAATGCTGTTATATGGCAGAGAGAATTCTTTGAGTGGCTGGAGACATATCTGAAATAGAATACCTCTCCCCAAACCTCCCGAATAAGTTCGGGACAAGCTTCCGCTATCGCGGAATCTCCGCTTTGCTCCAATCTCTCCCAAGAGAGAGGGGTTTAAAATAAGTTCAGGTGATGCTAGTCATTAAGTAATCCCAGCACTTTTTCAATCTTGTCTTCCAGGGTTGTTTTTCCATCAAGCCAGTGTATTTTTATCCCTTTCCTTTCCATTCCCCGGAACCATGTCATCTGGCGCTTTGCAAACTGATGTATTGCTATTTCGAGATTATTTACCATTTCCTGGTACCCGTATTTCCCATCCAGGTATAATGTAATGTACTTATATTCAAGACCATAGTAAACAAGAGTCTCTTTCCTGACACCTTCTCCCAGCAGTCTCCTGACCTCTTCCACCATTCCTTCGTCGAGACGTTTTTTAAGTCTCTCCGTAATCCTTTGGCGCCTTTCTTCCCTGTCGAACATAATACCTGTAATAAAAGCTTTCAGACGAGGAAACTGGCTATGTTTCTTACTGCCTGCCCTGCTGAATTGTTCAATCTCTATAGCCCTGATGATTCTTTTCTTTGTGTCAATATCTGTAGTATTATGCAGATTTTTATAGGTAGAAAGTATATCTATAAGCTCCTGCATACTTTTCTTCTCAAGTTTTGCTCTCAACCCGGAGTCAGGAGGTACTTCCTGCATTTTGTAGCCGGTAATGATACTGTCGATATACATACCTGACCCTCCGCAGACAACGGGAAATACTTTTCTTCCCTTCATGTCTTCATAGACTCTCTTGAATTCACTCTGATATTCAAAGACATTATACTTATACCCGGGATCTACAATATCGAGGATGTGGTATGGGACAGCCTTGCCGTCAACATAATAATCAGAATAATCCTTGCCGGTACCAAGGTTCATGCCTCTGTATACCTGTCGTGAATCGGCACTTATTACCTCTCCTCCGATATGAAATGCAAGGTTGGCGGCTAATGTTGTTTTACCAGATGCAGTAGGACCTGTAATTACCAGAATATCATATCCATTCTTCAGCATTTATTATATCTTCACGGGTGGTTAACCATGAAAAGCAAGTTACCATAAAAATACTTAATTTTGCCACTTGCCGATCTGTTTTATAGCACTGATTAATGAGAAGAGGATCAAGTGATATTGTAATAAAGAACAAGAAAGCTTCGCATGATTATGAGTTTCTCGAGAAATTCATAGCAGGAATTCAGCTCTCAGGGACAGAAATAAAGTCGATAAGGCTTGGAAAAGCTACTCTGGCAGATTCTTATTGCTTTTTCAGTGCAGGAGAATTATTTATAAAGGGTATGCATATCGCTGAATATTATTGGGGCAACCTGAATAATCATGATCCAATGCGTGAAAGGAAAATGCTGCTCACAAAAAGAGAACTGAAAAGAATAGAAAGAAAAGTAAAAGAGAGCGGGTTGACTATTATCGTCACCAAAGTGTTTATTAATGACCGGGGTCTTGCGAAAGCTGAAATAGCCATATCCAAAGGGAAGAGGGAATATGACAAACGTCAGACAATAAAGCGTAAGGATACAGAACGAGAACTGGATCGCATCAGAAAAAGATAATAATACACAAACTTTATCAGAAATTGGGGCTGAGCAGATATCTTGAATAAAACTTGACTATAGAGGCTACGGCATCCTTGGAGGTATCCACCAGAGTAAACAGGTCAAGATCCTCAGGAAAGATATTATGTTCCTCCCCCAGCATTTCTTCTTTGATCCAGTCAATGAGACCTTTCCAGTATTTCTTTCCCACCAGTATTATAGGGAACTTACCAATCTTTCTTGTCTGGATAAGTGTGATGGCTTCAAAGAGCTCATCAAAAGTTCCGAATCCACCGGGTAATACTATGAATCCCTGTGCATACTTCATAAACATAACCTTCCGTACAAAGAAATGGTCGAAAGTAATGAGTTTATCTGGATCAATAAAAGAATTGGGGCGCTGCTCAAATGGCAGATCGATATTTATACCGACAGATTTTCCACCTCCACGCTTAGCTCCCCTATTTGCTGCTTCCATAATTCCCGGTCCGCCACCTGTAATAACTCCATAACCCTTTTGTACCAGCCTGAAGGCAATATCTTCAGCAAGACGGTAATATTTATCATTATAATGTGTTCTCGCCGATCCGAAAATTGAAACACACGGACCTATCCTGGCAAGTTTTTCAAAACCTTCAACAAGTTCAGATATTATCTTAAATACTCTCCATGAATCAGTTATATGTATTTCATTCCATGTCTTTTCATCGAAAGCATCTTTAATCGGATCGGAAGGTTTGTCCAATTTACCCATTACAGATAGTATTAAGAATGTCAAATATAATTATTTTTTTAAGCCTTCAACTCCTCTTTAAGAAATAATCCGGTGTAACTGTCGGAACATTTTGCCAGTTCTTCAGGAGAACCTTCAAAAACAATATTACCTCCTTTGCTGCCACCCTCTTTACCCAGGTCAATAATATGATCTGCCATTTTTATAACATCCATATTATGTTCAATGACAATTACCGTATTTCCTCTTTCTACCAAACGGTTAAGTACATCCAGCAGGACTCTTACATCTTCAAAATGGAGCCCTGTAGTTGGTTCATCTAGTATATAGAGAGTCTTCCCGGTATCACGACGTGCCAGTTCTGTTGCAAGTTTGACACGTTGAGCTTCACCACCCGAAAGTGTTGTTGATTGCTGGCCTAACCTGATATAACCGAGCCCGACATCCTTCAGTGTTTTCAGTTTGTGATATATGGAAGGGATATTGGAAAAAAAATCGACAGCCATGTTTACAGTCATATCAAGTACATCACTTATATTCTGTCCTTTATACTTAACCTCAAGGGTTTCCCTGTTATAACGTTTCCCGTTGCAATCAGTACAATGAACATAAACATCAGGAAGGAAATTCATTTCAATTGTTTTTACTCCGGCACCCTGGCACCCTTCACATCTTCCACCCTTAACATTAAATGAGAATCGTCCTGCATTGAATCCCCGTATCTTTGCCTCAGCAGTTTGTTCAAACAGTTTACGAATATCGGTAAAGACACCGGTATAAGTTGCAGGATTTGATCTTGGTGTTTTGCCTATCGGTGACTGGCTAACTTCAATGACCTTATCAAGATGTTCCAGACCTGATATATCTTTATACGGCAAAGGCGTTCGACCTGAGTTATGAAAGCGTCTTGCAAGTGCCGGATGGAGGGTCTGGTTAATGAGTGATGATTTACCACTACCTGAAACACCTGTTATACAAATAAATGTACCAAGAGGAAGGATAACATCCACATTGTTGAGATTATGTCCTGAAGCGCTTGTCATCATAAGGGATTTGCCATTTCCGGTTCTTCGTTTCAGGGGAATAATGAATCTACTCTTGTTGTTGAGAAACTCTGAAGTCAGGGTATTATTATTCATTATTTCATCAGGTTTTCCTTCTGCAACCACCAGTCCACCGTGTAAACCGGCACCGGGTCCCATGTCAATAATGTGATCTGCCGACAGTATCATTTCCCTATCGTGTTCTACGACGATAACTGAATTCCCGGAATCCCTGAGTTTCTTTAGAGCATAAATCAGGCGCCTGTTATCTCTCTGGTGAAGGCCGATGCTTGGTTCATCAAGTATATAAAGCACATTCACAAGTTGTGAGCCAATCTGTGTGGCAAGTCTTATTCTCTGGCTTTCACCTCCTGAAAGCGTAGCTGCACCCCTGTTAAGAGAAAGATACTCAAGACCAACCTCAAGAATAAATCCAAGTCTTGCTCTTATCTCTTTAAGTATTTCTGCAGTAATCTTTCTTTGTTTTTCAGATAGTTTTTCCTCTATATTGTTTAGAAAGCCTGACAACTCCCTGATATCCATTGCTGATAATTCACCGATATTCTTATCAGCAAATCTGAAAAAGAGGGCTTCCTTCTTCAACCGAGAACCATTACATTCAGGACAAATGTTATACTGAATATACTGGTCTTTCATTCTTGACCCGTTTTTTTTCCCATTGACAACCTCTATATTTCCAACAAAATTTACTACTCCCTCAAAAGTGAGAAAATAATTGGATGTCATTCCCAATGGAGTATTGGACAATTTAAGCACCTCATCTGAACCATAAAGCACTTTATTGAGAGCATCCTCAGGGATATCCCTGACAGGTGTATCAAGTGTAAAACCATTCTTTTGAGCTATAGCTTCAATCTGCCAGAATATCCATATGTTCCTGTATTTTCCAAGTGGAACAATACCACCGTTTCTGATACTGAGGTTCCTGTCCGGAATTAGTTTCTTCTCATCTATACTTGATACTTCTCCAAGGCCATTACAATGAGGGCATGCACCCTGTGGCGAATTGAAAGAAAAACTATGGGGAGCAGGTTCATTGTAAGATATACCTGTTACCGGGCACATCAGGTGTCGACTGAAGTAACGTGGTTCATCATTATCACTATCGAGGACCATCATTACTCCGTCACCCTGGTCAAGCGATATCTGAACAGATTCTCTTAACCTTTTATCAGCAATATCACCAACCCTGAATCTGTCAATTACCAGTTCAATGAAATGAGTCTTATAACGGTCGAGTTTCATCCCCGGCTGTAGCTCTCTGATCTCATTGTTTACCCTGACACGAAGGAAACCTTTTCTTCTCAGCTGCTCAAAAAGTTCCTTATAATGACCTTTACGGCCCTTAATAACAGGAGCAAGAAAATAGACTTTTTTATTAACAAATCTTTCTCTGATAAGATCCACGATCTGGTCATCAGTGTATTTAACCATTTTCTCTCCTGAAGCCCAGGAATATGCCTCAGCTGCCCTGGCATAAAGCAATCTCAGGAAATCATAAATCTCTGTTATGGTACCAACTGTAGATCGAGGGTTTTTGTTGGTTGATTTCTGTTCGATGGAAATAACCGGGCTTAATCCAGTAATCTTGTCAACATCAGGGCGTTCCATGCCTCCCAGGAACTGTCTTGCATAGGTGGAAAGGGTCTCCATATACCGGCGCTGGCCTTCTGAATAAATGGTGTCGAAGGCAAGAGATGATTTACCGCTTCCGCTAAGTCCTGTTATTACAACAAATTTATTACGCGGAATAGTAACATCAATATCCTTGAGGTTATGTACCCTGGCACCCAGAACTTTAATTTCTTCACTCATTCTTACCCTCCACTGTATAAGATCAGCTTTCAGGTTCCGGAAACTCATATGTTCTCATACCTTCAACCGGTATTTTGATCACATATTCCTTGCCTGGTTTGGGTTTAAGATAAGGTTTTCTGAGCCATGGATTCAGGAATTTCAGCAATTTGTAATTTGTACCAAAATGCTCTGCAAATGTAGAAAAACTGGTTACAGCAGTATCAACAGTTACCTCTTTATATTTCAGAACAGGGTACAGTTCTCCTTCGCTAATTGTGAAACCGTAATTTGCAGGATCAGAAATAACAAGTTTGTAAGCAACAACCCGGAAGATATACCTTGCTGTCTCTTCTGCAAGCAAAAGATCATAATAATTATCCTGCTGTTGTATCATAATTTGTTCGTTAAGGGCAGCTCTTCCGCTATTGTAAGATGCAGCTGTAAGTGTCCAGTCACCATATTTTTCATATGACTTTTTGAAATAGTCACAGGCAAATTGTGTCGATTTCTCTATATCATAACGCTCATCAATAACAGAATTTATCTCCATACCCTGTTCAATACCGGTTGCTTTCATTATCTGCCAGAAACCTGTTGCTCCTGCAGGTGAAATCATATTACTGTATTCACTTTCTGCCGCAACCAGGTATTTAAAATCGTCAGGTATGCCATTTTTCCCGAGTATCTTTTCTATTACAGGAAGATACCTGTTCGCTCTTTTAATTATCAGTATAGTTGAAGAATGACGATAGGCACTTGTCAATATCTCTCGGTCAAGGCTTTCTCTGGTATCAAAATTCTCAAGCGGCATTCTTTCGCCTGCAAATGTGACATTATAAGGTAGCTTATAAGGTTTATTTGTATATGTCGAGTCATTTGGTGCTAAATTTTCTCCTGTTGTACTATCAGAGCCTTTAAAACTCTCTGCAACAGCTATTATTAATATCAGCACACCAGCCAGGATAAGCACCGCAAAAATATGTTTCCTGTATAGTTTTATCATGATAAACAGGGTTTTGGGAAATAAAATGCAAAGGTAATATTTTTATACCTCATAAGTAAATATGTGGTACTCTAAATAACAAAAAAAGGATGCTTTGAATGAAAAAATCAGAACTTATAGGAGATCCCCGAGAATACACCGAAGGAGTAAGGATGAACTCCGGGATAAGAGATATTACTAAATGGATTGATGAAATATCTGAATGTAGGTTCGAGGTTAATTGAGAAATTACTTGAGATATTATATTCCATACCCATACCCAGCGAGCTGCTGAACGTGAGGATATTCAAACCTTCAGTTTTTCCAACCTGCAGCTTACCTCCTTCTGAAGATGCATAAACAGAATTGTTAACCAGCAGATTAGAGGAAATACCTCCTATTATATTAAAATCAAGTGTTTTATCAATCACTTTATAACGAACAGTAACAGGCAGTTCCAGGAAACTAAAATTCTGATGGAGTGAATTATCAATATAAGTAAGAGCAGCCTTTTCAGGATCGAAAACATTATTATTGAAATCTGATCTGACCCTGTCGGCGCCCATATTATCTGACAGAAAAATATCATTATTTGCAGTGTAAACCGAACCATTGGTGGTAAGCACTTCAAAATTGGGGTTCCCCTTAGTGTAGAAGTGGTCGCCGAATCCACTGTATGCAGATATACCTGAGAGTTGTTTCCCAATTGAAGAATAATAAACACCTGATTGTATACTAAGTCGCTTGTTGATCTTGTATGATAGTGCCAGTCCCCCGGAATATGAAATCATTGCTTCTTCCTGGTCCATCAGCGTTGAAAAAGCTTCGTTATCACTATCGCCAAATCTTGACTGGTATGTAGGTGAAATAAGGGCTGAGATTGACCATCGACCAGGTTCTTTCCTGTTTGTGTTATCAGGTGTATTAAGGTTAGTGGATTCATCAATATTCATATAATCGGCCGGATCATAGTTTATTGCCATCAAATCATATTTCCCGAGGTTAATGTCTTCATTATTATCCAATTTTTCCTTGGTCGATAAAGCTGAAAAATCCTGAACAGTAGTTTTTAAATTATCAGTTGCAACAGTATTAACCGGATGAATGATCTGGCGTGATATATCATTTACCGGGACTCTGTCCTGAACAGAAACCTGTGCGGGAATATTTGCTGATGTAAGGTCTGTTGCGGGGACAACTGATTCAGTATTTTGTGTAACAAGATGATTATCTATATTGGAAGAGATCTCATTACTCAGCCTGTATGCAAGAATGCCCAGGGAAAGTACAACTGCTGTAATAGCTGCAACCCTGAACAGGATCAAAGGTTTTTGCTTCTTCCTGATTACCGGGTGAATATCATTCCATACATCCTGTGGTGGAAGCACCTCATAATCTTTCAGTCCGTTTCTGAAAACCAGGTCAATATTTGCTCTTCTGTCATCCATTCAAAATCTTCTTCCTTAATCCTGTATATGACCCAACTCTTCTCTGAAGTATAACCCTTGCCCGTGAGAGGTTTGATTTTGAAGTTCCTTCCGAAATATTAATCATTTTGCTGATCTCTTTGTGCGAATAACCTTCAATAGCAAAGAGATTGAATACCATTCTGTATTTGGGTGGCAGCTCCCTGATAATTCCCAGAAGGTCACCTGCTTCAAGCCCTGAATAATCTTCATTATCAGGATCAGCATCGGGTTCCGGGATATCGTCAATATCATCAACCCTGTAAAGGTTATGTCTGGAACGGTATTTCTCCAGCGCTGTATTAACAATTATCCGGCGGATCCAGCCCTCAAACGAACCCTCATGTTTGTAATGAACAAGGTTTTCAAAGATCTTGATGAAACCCTCCTGTAAAACATCTCTCGCCTCTTCATCATTACCTGAATACTGAAGACACACGGTATATAGTTTAGCCGCATATCTCCTGTACAGAAGTTCCTGATCCCTTCTGTGGCCCTTGAGACAACCGTTTATTATATTTTTAATCTCCGACAAGGCTTTCGTTACCTGTAAGAGTATAAAAATACAAATAAATCATCTCAAAACCTGCAAATCAGGTATAAGATTGATGAAGAAACCATAAAAAAGGTTGCTTTATGTTAAAAAAGGCGGCAGGCGGCAGGCGGCAGGTGGCAGGTGTTGGGCCAGATTAACTGCCTGAAGCCTGAAGCCTGATGCCTTGCGCCTGAAGCCTGTTATAAATGTATCACTTCACCATAAGCTGCAGCTGCTGCTTCCATAATAGCTTCTGACATAGTAGGATGCGGGTGTACCGCTTTAATTATCTCCTGTGCAGTAGTTTCCAGCTTTCTTGCCAGCACAATTTCAGAAATCATTTCCGTAACATTCTCTCCTATCATGTGGGCTCCCAGCAGCTCGCCATAAGCATCATCAAAAATAAGTTTGATAAAACCATCCTTTGAACCTGAAGCACTTGCTTTCCCGGAAGCTGTAAAAGGAAATTTACCTACTCTTACCTCATAACCGGCCTCCCTTGCTGCTGCTTCCGTAAGACCACACGATGCGATCTCGGGACTTGTATAGGTACAGGCAGGGATATTCTTGTAATCGAGTGGTTCAACATTCCTGCCGGCAATTTTTTCAACACATATTATCCCTTCCGATGATGCCACATGTGCAAGGGCAGGTCCAGGGACAATGTCTCCAATAGCATAAATACCGTCAACCGATGTACGGTAAAACTCATCAACAACCACTTTACCGTTTTCTTTTTTCACTCCGGCTTTTTCAAGGCCTATTCCTTCAATATTTGTTGTTACACCAACAGCTGACATAACGATTTCTGTTTCGAGTGTCTCAATACCTTTCGGAGTCTTAATCTCAACCAGGCATTCTTTCCCTGAAATGTCAACCGACACGACCTCAGAGTCTGCCAGTATCTTCATTTTAAGTTTCTTAAAAGATCTCTCAAGTTGTTTTGAGATCTCCTCGTCCTCATTTGGAACCAACCGTGGCAGGAATTCTACAAGTGTTACATCTGTTCCTATTGCCTGATAGAAATTAGCAAATTCACTGCCAATAGCCCCGGAACCGACAATAACCATAGAGGAGGGTTGTTCGGAAAGCGTCATTGCTTCTCTGTATCCGATTATTTTCTTTCCATCCGGCTTAAGGCTGGGCAGTTCTTTTGACCGTGCCCCCGTTGCAAGAATGATATGACTGGCTTTAATATTTGTAATCTCTCCTTTTTTACTTTCAACCTCAACACTATTGGGTCCTGATAACATGCCAAATCCGCTGATGTGGGTTATATTGTTTTTTTTAAACAGAAACTGGATTCCTTTACTCATTCCTTCAGCAATACTGCGACTCCTAGCAATCATTGCACCAAAATCGGCTTTTACTTCCCCTTCAATTCTGATACCATAATCAGAAGCATGTTTCATATATCCAAAAACCTGTGCGCTTTTAAGCAAAGATTTCGTTGGAATACATCCCCAGTTGAGACATATCCCACCCAGTTCTTCTCTCTCAACAACAGCAACTTTCATATTCAGCTGTGATGCCCTGATGGCAGCGACATATCCCCCGGGGCCACTGCCAATTATAATAAGATCATAATCCATATATTTGATTTTCTAAATGTTAAATAAGTAATTAAATTTTACAATTAATCATTTAATATTAAACCCTTTTTATACAATATTTGTTTAAAAAGTTTTGCAATACCCCATATAACTACCAGGGTGAAGATTATTGTAGCCCCTGCCGGTATTCCTGCAAAATATGAAATTGCATAACCGGTAGCTGTCCCGGCAAATCCTGCTGCCATTGAATAGATGATTATCCTTGAATAAACCCTGGTGAAAATCATAGCTATATTTGGTGGTATGGTAAGGAGTGAAAGTACAAGAATGACACCGGCCATCCTGATATTCAGCACAATAGTAAGAGCTACCAGGGATGTTGTAATGTATTTAAAGATATTCACATAGGGTGAATAAGTCCTGGCAAATGTCTCATCGTATGATATATATAAGATCGTACGATAGAATATTGTAAAATAGGAAATAAGAATGATCGACATTATTCCGAGTGCAATAATATCTGCGTATGTTACGGTGAGTATACTCCCGAAGAGGTAACTCATAAGGTCAGGAGAATAGCCCGGAGTAAGGTAAATAAATATTATTCCTATTGCCATCCCGAATGCCCACAGAATTCCTATCGCGGAATCCTCCCTTATCTTATGCCTCACCGACAGATATTCGACTCCGAGCGCTGATAATACACCAAAGATTGCAGCTCCCACAACAGGATTAAATCCGGCAAAATATCCAATACCTATTCCACCGAATGAGGCATGTGTTATTCCTCCGCTCAGAAATACCATTCTGCGTGTAACTATATAAGTTCCTGCAAGTCCTGCGGTTATACTTGCAAAAAGGGCTCCCAGGAGTCCCTTCAGAATAAATTCATATTGAAAAATATTTATATCCAATCAGCTATGTGTTTTCAGTACAGTATGAGGGACATCCCCATGAGTAATAAGTTTTATGGGGCAGCCATAGGCGGCCAACTGTTCATTTGTTATTTCTGATGACGGGTGATAGTGAAGCCCCTTGTTCACACATGCAAACGATCTTACATGTGCTGATATCATTCCTATATCATGAGATACCATGAGTATGGCCATCCGTTTGTTCAAATCCTTAAGTTTATCATAAAACTCTATTTCAAAATTCGAATCTACAAAGTTTCCCGGTTCATCAAGTAAGAGTAATGAAGGATTTCCAATTATGGCTCTTCCGAGAAAAACTTTCTGTAACTGCCCACCCGATAACTCATTCAAAGATGCTTTTGCTATCTCCCTCAGTCCAAGTTCATCAATAACCTCTTCGGCTCTCTTTCTGTCAGACAATGACATTTTTGAGATAATCTTCTTGCTTATCATCATACCTGAAAGGATTACATCGGTCACAGATACCGGATAGGTTATATCACCTGTAGAAAGTTGTGGGAGGTATCCTATTCCACTTCCGTTTTTCAGACTCTTGTTAAAGATAATTTTACCGCTAACAGGTTTTATTAATCCCAGTATAATTTTAAGAAGTGTCGTTTTCCCGCCACCGTTGGGCCCAATAACACCTATATAATCGTTCTCACTGACCTTAAAGTATACATCCTTTAGGGCAAAAATGTTATCATAGGCCATCGATATGCCGTTCATTTCAAAGAGATAATTCATCTTCAGTCTGTTTGGATATTTCCTGTAAAACTCCTATGTAATTCAGTTATAATAAATTTTATTGCTTCATACCAATCTTCCGAAAGCGGATCAATCACTATAATATCAGCATCAATTTCATCAGCAATTGATCTGGCATGTCTTTTATCATACTCCTTCTGGATAAATATTGTCCTGATATTCTCTGCCCTGGCAATATCAATAAGTTCCCTGAATCTTGATGGCGGAGGTTCCTTACCCTCAAATTCAACCGCTATCTCATTAAAACCATAATCCCGGGCAATATATGCAAGGTTAGGATGGTATATCATAAAAGAGCGTCCGTTTGCATTTGAAAACAATGAATCTGCAAGTCTGTCCAATTCTGATATCTTTTTATGCAGAATTTCATAATCCGATTCATAATTGCTTTTTCTGTTCGGATCTAATGTACAAAGAAGATCCAGCACAGATTCAGCCATTGAATAAGCGCTTTTCGGGGAGACCCAGTAATGGGGATCAATGTCTTCATTATGATCACCATTATGATTGTGGATGGAGGTTATCGGATCTATTTTTTCGCCAAGTGATACCTTTACTATATCTTTATTTATCTCCTGAAACCGGCTGAGCCATGCTTTTTCAAATCCCATGTAACCGTTACTTATGAAGGCTTTCGATTTGCTCAGATCAATTACTTGCTCAGGAAAGGGTTCATAATTATGCGGATTTGAACCAGATGGCACAATGACATTAATATTAAAGTCGGCACCTCCTATTTCTCTTACAAAGTATTTAAAAGGGGCTATGCTGACTGATATAATGTCTTTATCTGTTCCTGAAGACCCAGTATTGCAAGATGGAAGAATAACCAGAAGAGAAAAAATAAGTATCCGTCTCATAAAATCATATTACCGGTGCAGGGTACAAATTTAACATATAACAGAACAAAAGGTTTAGGTGTTGTAAATAAAATAATATACGCTATTTTTGAGTCTGATTATTGGAAATAGCCCTCATGGCCGGATGAAAAATAAAGGAGAGATACTTGCAGCGATACTGCAGGAATTTAAAAATTGCTATTTTTTCCTCCATAACACCAAAGAATTTGCTGTTGTAGAAAAGATAATGGAAGATGGATTTATCTTTGAAAGCCAGCTCCCACATTCGACTGACCGGGTCAATCCTAATGATCCAATCGAAGTCACATATTTCCTTTTCCAGAGAAAAGATTATGGATTTTATTCAATTGTTATTGCCATTCCAAAAAAAATATACGAATTATACTCAGATATATCAAATCAGTATGACACAGGCATAGAGGAAGTTATGACCATTTCTGATCCTTATTACGGCGATAATGATGAATTGATCTTTACTTTATCACCTAAACATATTCTTGGCTACTTTGATATTAAAACAAGTGAATTTTATAAGAACAATAACTGGGATCCCTCCTTTAACAATAATGAATTCAGACCACCGGCACAAAGACCTGCTAAACCTGAAAAAAGTAATTAACATAATATATTCCGATATGAAAAAACCTTTACTCTATTTTATACTGACAATCATCGGATCCTTCTTTTTAATGTCATCCGGTCTGTTTGCTCAGTACAACAACCACATGGTAATGATGCAAAAAGCAGAAGCTCTGGCAAAGAATTATCCTTCGCTGTGCTCAGTCCGTTCTCTAATAAAAAGTGATGGTGGCCGGGATATAATAGTAATTACTATCGGCACAGGTGACCACGAAAACAAACAGGGGATAGCCATATTGGGAGGTATAGAGGGGAATCACATTCTGGGTAAAGAGCTTGCGCTTGGTTTTGCTTCTTCACTGCTTAAAGAATCGGGATTGGATGAGATAAAGTCATTACTGGAAAAGATAACTTTCTATGTTTTCCCTGATGTGAGTCCTGATGCAACTGAACAATACTTTTCACAAATAAAATATGAAAGAACCACAAACACCAGGCCAACTGATGAAGACAGGGATTTCAAAACAGACGAAGATCCTTTTGAAGATCTTGATAATAATGGAATGATAACACTTATACGGGTTCTTGATCCAGCCGGATCATTTATGGAATGTATTGATAATAAGATGGTTATGGAGCTTGCCGACCTGTCAAAAGGACAAACAGGTTCATATTTTGTTTACTCCGAAGGTATTGATAATGATAAGGATGGTTTATTCAATGAGGATGGACCGGGAGGAGTTAATTTTAACCGGAACCTTACTTATAATTATGAGGAATTCGGGGTAAATGCAGGGTTACACCCTGTTTCAGAACCTGAAACAAAAGCTGTACTTGATTTCCTATTCGATCATTTTAATATTTTTGCCACTTTTGCATTCGGGCCACAGGATAACCTGGCACAGCAGGGCCCTCCAGAGCGCCAACAAGGTTCACGTGAACAGGTATCAGAGGAGGGACAGACTCTCACCGCGGGTCAGACCTCTTCCCGAAACCAGGGAAGAAGGATGAGACAAAACAGAAAGATCACAAGTGTCCTTAAATCTGATGAAGCCATAATACAACTTGTATCAGAAAGATACTGTAAAATAACAGGTGTTAATGGATCCCCGACAAAGGTTTCTGCACCCGGAAATTTCATGGACTGGTCATACTATCATTACGGACGTTACAGTTTCAGCACACCTGCATGGTGGTTCCCTGTGGAAAAAAACAAGAACAGGGAGGCCTCATTTCTGAAATTTGCTGCAGATAATAACATGGACGATCTGTTTGTTCCATGGACTGAAATAGATCACCCTGATTTCCCGGGGAAGAAAACAGAAGCAGGCGGGATAAAACCTTTTGTAATGACAAATCCTCCTGCTGATAAACTCGAAGAATTGATAACAAATAATTACAAATTCATTGTTAATATCGCCGGGATGCACTCTGAGCTGGAATTTCTTGATACAAATGTTGAAGATCTGGGAGATAATCTCTTCAGGGTCTCTGTGAAAGTACATAACCGTGGAATTTTCGCTACATGTACAGAAGCAGGTGAAAATAATATGTGGACAAGGATAATGAGGATAAGTGTTGAAACAGCTAATAACCAGAAGTTTATGAGTGGCCTTAAGGTGCAAAATATTCCGCGACTCGAAGGTGACTGCTCAAGTGAATTCACCTGGCTTATTCTTGGTAAAGGAGCTGTTAAAATTACTGCAGGTGCAATAAATACAGGATTTATAAACACAACTATTGACCTGAAATAAGTAATATTCTCAAAACAATTTTACAAGTCACTGTTTCATAATAGAAAACAAATTACACATGAAAAAGATATTTTTAACTCCCCTAATTACATCAGCACTGTTACTAATCACAATTCCTGCAATTTCCCAGGGTGAGGAGCTATTTTTTAAAGCTGCCGGAACCCCTGCAAATCCCAGGGTCCAGGCATCATGGAATAAATATTATACGGTTGCCGGAATCGAAGATTTCTGTAAAAAGATGGCTGCAGCATATCCGAATCTTGTAACTCACAGTTCTATCGGAAAGTCTTACCAGGGCCGTGATATAAATATTCTGATCATTTCTGACAAAAAAACCGGTGACCCGGGGCAAAAACCAGGCTTCTGGATCGACGGCAATATTCATTCTATAGAACTTCAGGGTGCTGAAATGGCCATGTACACTGCATGGTACCTTTGCGAGATGTATGATGAGAATAAATTTATAAAGGAACTCCTTACTGACAAAACATTTTATATAACACCAACCATTAATCCTGATGCACGGGAATACTTTACATCCGTAGGAGTGCCTCCCAGGTCAGGGCTGATGCCATGGGACAGTGACCGTGACGGCCTCTATGATGAAGATGGAGCAGATGACCTTAACGGTGATAAGAATATCAGCCAGATGAGAAGATTAAAACCTGATGGTGGATTTATTACTGATCTGAAAGATCCCCGCAGGATGATACGTGTAAAACCGGGAGAAAAGAGTGATTATGAATTACTCGGAACCGAGGGGATAGATAATGACGGTGATGGATTGATTAACGAGGATGGCATAGGCGGGTATGACGGTAACCGGGACTGGGGGTTCAACTGGGAACCAAATTATGTACAGTATGGAGCTAACAAATATCCATTTTCAGAACCGGAAAATAAGGCAATGCTTGATTTTATTGTAAATCACAGGAATATAGCCGCTGCACAGACATTCCATAATTCTGGGGGGATGATACTGAGGGGCCCTTCAACGGAAGGAGGAGGTGCTGAAATATACAGCCGGGAAGATGACGAAGTCATTAATGCAATAGGCAAGACAGGTGAAAAAATGATACCTGGCTATCAGCTTCTTACAATCTGGAAAGACCTATATACTGTTTATGGCGGAGAATTAGACTGGTGGCACGGCGCCATGGGTTGTTTTGTCTATTCCAATGAGTTGTGGAACAGCTACCTCATGTTTTATGACACCAGCAACTACGATCAGTATGAATTTGAACGGCTCCTCCTCTTCGAGGATTCATTCATACCATGGCAAAAGGTAAACCATCCTGTTTACGGAGAGATTGAAATAGGTGGCTTCAGCAAGAATTTCGGCAGACTTCACCCCGGATTTATGCTGGAAACAGATGCCCACCGCAATGCTGCTTTCTGTATTTACAATGCTTATCAAACACCGAAACTGGAAATCTCAGATGTAAAAGTAAAAAAACTGGATGGGAGCCTCAAGGAGGTAACTGCCAAAATATCCAACAAACGAATGTTACCAACACACTCTGCAAGCAACCTGAAATATAAAATTGATCCGCCCGATTATGTTTATCTCGACGGGGCAACAGTAATTGCAGGAATGATCGTTGAAGATGCTGACCTTAATATTGTAACTGAACAGAAGAAAGATCCTCAGCGCCTGGAGATTATGAATATCCCCGGATACCAGAACGTTGATGTCAGGTGGATCATTAAAGGAGGGAATGATTATACAATAAGGGCAGAAAGTGTAAAAGGAGGAAATGCTTCCTTCAGGATAGAATAAAAAATGGGGCCACCCACATTATCAGGCCCCAATTTTAAGGAATGAAATAAAACTCTGAAGAGGGATTGATATCTAATATGTCTGAATTGAGATCCTGAAGTTACCGGTTGCCTTATTGGATTTAATCTCGAATTTCCATGAGCCGGTTTTGTCCTGATTCTCCTCCTTTGAAATTTTGAATGATTTTCTCCAGTTCAGGCTGCCAAATTCATCAATTAAAATATCAGAATATATCTTACCATTGGGCATGGTTATTTTTATTCTGATGTCACCCGCATGGCAATCGCCATTTACTGACATTATTACCGTTTCTGCATTGGGATCAACATCAAAAGTGTAATTCTGTGAAAAGGTTTTCTCCTTTACAGACTTTGAGAAATCCCATGTAGTCCTCTCAGAATCACCTGATAAGAATGGGGTCCATGCATTTACCTCCGGTGTTATTATTAAACGATCCGGTGAGGAATAACTGTACCAGTTCCTGCCTGCATCTCCATATATCCTCATAGCTCTTCCAAAATCATTTGTGTCAATCCTTATCCTGTAATCCTTCATGATTTTGTCGAGATCATAATTTTGTTCCTGAAGAGCCTTCATCATCTCCTCCTGTGCTTTCTTCTGCTCAGCCATTGCCCGTTTCTGAGCATCAATGACCTCCTGCATCTGATGTTCCTTCTCTTCCTTGGATCTATCCCGTTCCTGTGCACTAACCCTCTGCAACGGGACTACAAGTGCGAGCAGGAATATTACTGCTGATATTAAACCGATCCTTTTCATGACTGCCGTTTTTATTATATTTCAGATCAAATATAAGGCCGTTATTGACAGAATTTTGTTAATACAGAGTTAATACCGGGTTAATGATTCAAGTATTATAATAACCTATTGCCAAAAAATAGATATTTTTGAATATAAATATTATTTATGCGCAAGAGGAATACAGTTTTGATCCTGGGTATTACAGCTTTTGTCATCATGGTAATTGCACAGGTTATAATTATCTGGGGAGGATGGAAAAAGGTAGATGAGATGCTCTACCTCCGATACAGGTCTTTAGCCCAGGAAGCAAATGCATCACTCAGAGGTTCAAGATCGATGGTGTTTGATACAGTCAGTTACCTGCTTGATTATTATACTGAATCGTTAGTAAGCGAACTCCCGCAGTTAAAGGATGAGAAACAATTGCAGACCAAAAAAGATGAGATTTTTGAATATTTCTCAACCGTCCTTAACAGGGAACAGGACCTCTCAACATATCTTTCAGACTTTTTTGCAAACCAGGGTTCTGAAAGCGAGTTCAACCACAGAATAATAATTAACAATCTTGAAATACTTACACCGGATACAATAGTGATTTACAGGGATCCTTCATTCAGGGAAAGAAGAATGTCACGCGACATTGAAGGATTGGCACATTCAATTAAAGGATCAACTTCAACTATTCTTGTTACCCGGCCATGGTTCGACAGGAATAATTACATCCTGAATTTTAGTTATTACATAGATTTTACCTTCAAGAGAACTATGATCCTGAAAGAGCTTTCAGCATCCCTGGCAATGAGCATTTTCAGCATCCTGACAGTGATAATGATCTTTCTTTATACATACCGTAACCTCATGGAAGAAAAGAGATTATCAAATCTCAAGACAGATTTTATTAATAATATGACCCATGAGCTTAAAACACCGCTTGCAACAATTACTGTAGCAGGCAAGACACTTGAAATGGAAAAGATTCGCACAGATGAATCCAAAATACTCGAAACAGCAAAACTGATAGGAAAACAAAGTATTCATCTTAACCAGCTTATTAATATGATACTGGAAATAAGTATGTGGGAAAGAACAGAGTTCCAGTTAGATAAGAAGAAGGTGGATATTGAAGAGATCATGAATGATATTGTATCGAGTTTCCGGACAGGGTGCGGTGATTGTACTTCACTAAAAGAGAAATATACTTTTAACGGCTTAAAAGCTGATATCGATCTTGTCTATTTCACAACTCTTATCAATAACCTCCTTTCAAATGCTGTCAAATACTCCGAAAAGGAACCTGTTATCAATATCGAAGGTAAAACTGATAGTAATAGTATATCTATCAGTATTTCCGATAATGGAATCGGGATAAGCAAAAGTGACCAGAAACATGTTTTTGATAAATTTTATCGTGCCTCTTCAGGTAATATCCACAAGTATAAAGGTCTTGGGCTGGGACTTTATTATGTGAAGAAAATTGCAACAGCTCATGGAGGAGATGTCACTGTAAGCAGTAAACCGGGAAAAGGTAGTATATTTACAGTAACGTTACCTTATTAGGATATTTATTGGATTATGAAAATTTTATTAGCAGAAGACGACAGGGATTTCGGTAATATACTATCGCAGTATGTTACAATTAACGGCTTTGATGTAATTCTGGCCAGGGATGGCAGCGAAGCATGGCAACTGTTTTTACATGAAAAACCTGATATATGTGTACTTGATGTGATGATGCCCGAGATGGATGGGTTTACCCTGGGTGAAAAGATAAAAAAAGAATCACCGGAAATGCCTGTAATTTTCCTGACAGCAAAAAGTCTCAAGGAAGATATTGTAAGGGGATTAAAGATCGGAGCGGATGACTATATCACCAAACCTTTTGATCCTGAAGTCCTTATACTCAAAATCAATAATATTCTAAAGAGGGTCTATTCATCTTCAAATGATGAATATAAGATCTCAAACACAATTCTTAAGTACAACACACTTGAACTTATATGCGGAAAAACAAAAGAAAAACTTACCCTGAAAGAGGCTCAGCTTCTCAAATATTTTATTATCAATAAGAATAAGATCCTCGCCAGAGAAGATATCCTGACAGAAATCTGGGGAGAAGATGATTACTTCCTTGGAAGAAGTATGGATGTTTTTATAAGTCGTTTGCGTAAATACATTTCAGAAGACGGAAATATTGATATCCGTACCGTAAGGGGAACAGGGTTTATTCTTGAGGAAATCGACAAGGAGAAATAAAAAGTTGCAGGTTACAAGTTGCAGGTTACAAGTTGAAACAACCTAAAACGTGTAACTTGCAACATGTAACATATAATATATTATAAATTTTATTTTGTAGACCCCAGAATTTCACTTACTTTATTATAGAGGCCTTCTCCTCTCAGGTTCCTGGCTATTATAATTCCATTCTCATCAATGATGAAGTTTGCCGGTATTGCGTTAACTGCATATAGTTTCGCGGCTGAGTTATTCCAATACTGAAGATCAGATACATGTGTCCAGGTAAGATGGTCATCAGCAATAGCTTTTACCCAGTCTTCCTTGCTTCTGTCGAGTGACACACCGAAAACATCAAATCCCTTCTTATGGAATTCCTTGTATACTTTAACAACATTCGGATTTTCCTGGCGGCATGGATTACACCAGGCTGCCCAAAAGTCGATAAGCAGTACTTTTGCGCCAATCTTTGACGAGAGCGCTACCGGGTTGCCATCAACATCATTCATTGTAAAATCAGGAGCTTTCTGTCCTACAGCAACGGCTTTCATAACCTGAGCTCTGGCCATAAGATCCTGTGCTACAGGAGATTGAGCGACATCCGCATTCAGAGCATTGAGAGCTTCCTCAATTTCAGTGGCATCCATTTCATAACTTAGACTCCTCAATATACTAGGAGTAACAAATGATGAGGGATTGTTCTTCACAAAATCCTTCTCAAGCTGGGTCATATCAGCCTGTATTTTTTCTGCTTCCTTTTCAATCCTTGCTATCTCTTCTGTATTATTTGTCTGGCGTGCAGACTGGTATTCGGCATACAGACTAGAATATTTCTCACTTAATGGTTTGTTTGAATCAATAAAAGACTGATATTCATCCTCTGTTTTTGAGCCTGTAATAACTGCATTAAAAAGTGAATCAAGCTTCCCGTTTATACTAATATCGGAATTTTCGATATAAAAAGAGACTCTTTGCATTGTATTCACTGCAACAAGCTGTACCATATCCGGATAAACAACAGTTCCCTTCATCTTAAAGGATCCTTTCTTTGAAATTGCCGAATCAATATTTACAATAGCACCTGCTTCTCTTTTCTGTAAAACAAATGTCACACTGTCGGAACCCTCAATATTCCCTTTAATAGTATAATGAGGTTCAGAGCTGCAGCTAGCAATAATTACTGCAATAAATAACAAATAAAATGTTTTCTTCATATTCAATAGTTTTTAATTATTTCTCAGATTAACAATCACATCCGCGGCGCAAATATATCAATAATTATGACCTTTTAAAATATTTATCAATTAAATAGACAGCTGCCCTGTAGGAGGTAATTTTACCTTTCTTAAGCATGTTTTCCAGATGTGGTTTTGCCTTTTTCACATTTTCGTCATCATGGAATGATTTGTTCAGGTATTCCATAATTGCATCATTCATTCTCAACACAGCCTGTTCTTTTCTGTTTTCATCAAAGTATCCGTTAGTTTTAATAAAAACAATATACTCGTTAATTTGTTTCCACAATTCCCCGATTCCTTTGTTTTCATAAGCAGAACATACCATTACACGGGGCTTCCAGCCCGACTGATGTGAAGGGTAAAATGTAATTGCATTCTGGAAGAGGATTCTTGTCTTCTCAGCTGCAACCCTGTTCGATCCATCAGCTTTGGTAATGGCTATAATGTCTGCCATTTCCATAATCCCCCGTTTTATTCCCTGCAACTCATCTCCTCCTCCTGTCAACATTAGCAGAAGGAAAAAATCAACCATTGAATGAACAGTAAATTCGGACTGCCCTACTCCAACGGTTTCAACAAGGACAGTATCAAAACCAGCCGCCTCACATAGTATTATTGTTTCCCTTGTTTTCCTTGCAACACCACCCAGTATACCTGAGGCAGGCGATGGTCTTACATAGGCATTCTGATTTACACTTAGTTTCTCCATCCTGGTTTTATCACCAAGGATACTTCCCTTTGTTTTCTTACTGCTGGGATCTATTGCCAGTACAGCAACTTTCCTGCCCTGTCCTGTCAAATATAATCCGAATGTCTCTATAAATGTGCTTTTCCCTACTCCGGGCACACCGGTAATACCCATCCTGACAGAATCTCCACTATGGGGAAGACACTTCTCTATAACTGTCTGGATAGTATCCTGATGTTCAGGTAATGAGCTTTCCGTCAGTGTTATAGCTCTGCTTAGTATTGTTCTGTTTCCGGACAGGATCCCGGAAATATACTCCTCCACAGAGTACTGTTTTCGTTTCCTGGGTGTTCTTTTCTCAAAAACTTCAGGATTAATATTAGGGGGCTGTTCAATCCCTTTCTGAATCTTAAGTGACTTGTGATATTTCTCCATTGAGGAAATTTAACAGTGTAAAAATAAGAAAAGGGTGTCAAACTGTTATCTGCCACCCTTTTATATTCAGACTAATTTCAGAATCTTAATTACTGGCCTGAAGCTTCCTGTTCAACATTTGCTGTCAGCATCAGAACAGCTTCTGATTTTTTAGGATCGTTGGTATAAACATAGATTGCCTTGGTTACTTTTCCTTTGTAACTTCCTGAGTTGAAGACAGCTTTTATTGAACTTGATTCACCCGGTTTTATTCCAACACCGAGGTTCCCCTGCTGAACTGCCGTACAACCGCATGTAGAACGTATATGTCTGATAATCAGGTCAGATTTTCCATCGTTTGTAAATGCAAACTCAACCTCATTTTGTGTTTTGCCAGGAATTTTCCCGAGATCAACTGTTGTGGCAGCAATGTTGAAAACCGGGGCATTTTCCATATCTTCCTTTGTCATGGATGAAAAATCTTCAACCAGGTTTGCCGATACATAATAGTAGACATTTTCCTGAGTCACATCATCAATTTTAATCTTAACCATGTCACTTACATTTCCCCAGCTATCGTTTTTCGTTGCATCATAGGTTCCTTCGATAATACCTTTCTGTCCTGGCTTCAATGTTTCGGGATTGGCTTTTAGCTGCAGGTGAGCAGGCAACCTGTCAAATCCAATTTTCACAGGCTTATCGGAAGTATTAACGACCTGCATCACCCTTATTTTCTTTTCTGTCTTTTTAATTTTTGTAAAAGCAAGATGATTACTCTCGAATCTTACAGAACCGACCGGGAAGGTAAATAACTCTTCGATAGTCTTCTCCCGAGGGATAACTTCACCCTTTATTGTCAGTACAACCACTTTCGGGTTTGAATTGGAATAAACTGAAAGTGTTTTGTTAAACTGCCCGGGACGATTACTGGGATCATAGTTTGCCATGATTTTACCTTTTCCTCCTGCCGGTATCGGTTCCCTTGTCCAGTCAGGTTGTGTGCAACCACAGGAGGCAACGATATTCTGAATGACCAGGGGAGAATTCCCTGTATTGGTAACAACAAATTCATAGCTTTGCTTGCCGTCTTCCTCCTTGAAGGTGCCAAAATTATGTTCCTTATCAGATAGTTGCAATACAGCCTGTGAGAACCCTGAAGCACTCAGTAACAGGATTGGCAATAAAATAAGTATTCTTTTCATTTTATAATTTATTGTGTTTAGACATAATAATTCCGGTAATAAACTGGTTTTTCATATTAACTATTCTGCAAGGCAATTGGTTGCATACTAGTATACAAAAATCGGACCGGGATATCAAAGAACCATTTTCACTGACAAAAATAAGAAACTTTAACTTTTTAAACATAATATCATTAGTTTTGTTGACTGATATTGATCATCTGCTGTTAATTGGAACAGAATTTGCGGCCGGAAATACTAATTGCACGATAAGCCTGTAAAAATATCTATGAAAAAGAGCTGGGGACTGATAATCATAACATTGACCTTCGTTTTCTCATTTGATGCCTATGGTCAGTTCTATAATGGGCACCAGATGAACTTTGGGAAGAACAGGGTTCAATACTATGATTATTACTGGCAGTTTTACAGGTTTGATAATTTTGACTGCTATTTCAACGAATTCGGTCGTGAGCTGGCTCAATACACCGCAGACATAGCAACTAAAAAGCTTGAGGAAATTGAGGACTTCTTTGACTATTCCATTGAAAAGAGGCTGATATTCATCATCTATAACAAAAATGCAGAATACAAACAGACTAACATGGGACTAGTTACTGCCGATGAAGATAGCTATAACACAGGTGGATTCAGCAGGATAATTGAAAACAAGGTAATGCTCTATTATGAAGGTGATCATGAAAGTTATCAGAAACAGATAGCTGAATCAATTACTGAGGTTATCATAAATGAAATGTTGTATAATGCTGATGTGAAAGACAGAATTTCAAGTTCTTCTGTTATCAATATGCCTGATTGGTATATTAAAGGACTTATTCATTATGTGGCATACGGCTGGGATTTAAAAGCTGAAAACAGGGTAAAGGATGGTTTTAGCACAAAGAAATATAAGAATATCAGCAATCTTGAAAATGAAGATGCAGTAATTGCCGGTCTCTCTTTCTGGAGGTTTCTTGGCATAAAATACGGAGATGCACTGATACCAAATATCATTTATCTGACAAAAGTCTATAAAAATACAGATGACGGATTTTTATATGTTATAGGAAAGGATCTTAAAGATCTCCTTAATGAGTGGAAAGAATTTTACAGGAATGAATATTCCAATGACCGCAATCTTCCGGGTAATGATCAGAATACTGTCAGGAGGTCAAAAAAAGAACAGACATACCAGACAGAAAGGATAAGTCCCGATGGAAGATATATTGCTTATGTGACAAATGACTGGGGCAGAAAAAGAGTTTGGTTATATGACAAAACTACTGAAAAACCCAGGATAATTTTCAGGGCTGAACCCAGATTTGAACAGATCATCGATGAATCTTACCCTGTAATAGGCTGGCATCCCAGCGGCAAGATACTGACAATTATAAACGAACAAAAGGCCGCCATAGCAATGTATTTCTACAGGGTTGATGAAAAATCAACTGAAAAGCGTAACCTCCTCTATTTTGACAAGATCCTTGATTTCTCCTATTCCCCGGAAGGATCCAGACTTATTTTTTCTGCTGTGAAAGACGGCATTACAGATATTTACATACATACTATTGCTTCAGGTACAAATGAGCAGATAACAAGAGATCTGGCTGATGATCATAATCCGTCATTCCTGAATGGAAATCCTGATGAAATTATCTTTTCATCAAACAGGTTGTCTGATACTCTTTCAAATAGAGCTGACCCATTTGAAAAGACAGGATTAACATTTGACCTGTTTACATACAATATTGCTGAAAATAATAAGGTTCTTACACGCTTATCAGAAGGTAAGTATACAAGCCGTTACTTACCTACCGGAACATCGGGAATAGGATTCGCATATATAGGAGATCAAAATGGGATTCTCAACAGGTATACAGCTACATTTGACAGTGCAATAAGTTATATCGATACTGTTATTCACTACAGGTATTTTATTAATTCTCTGCCTGTTACAAATTATGACAGAAATATTGAAGACCATTCGGTAGCAGGCAATATTGATGATTACGGAGAAGTCATATTCAGTAAAGGAAGATATCTGGTAAAAGAGGGAAAAATGAGCAGTACTAATCCTGTTCCCGAAGATGAAATGCAGGTTACGGCCTTCAGGAAAGAGAGGACCAGAATTCTCCAGGAGGCTGATAGTATTAACCAGATAAGAGAGTGGCTCATTGCAGAAGACAGGAGAAGAAGGGATACTCTTACCAAACCATTATATGAATACTATATTAAGGATGAACCTATTGATATAACACATTACATTTTTGAAAAAGAAAAACAGAACTACTACGAGCAGATATGGCGTAAGGATTATATGGACATAGATCTCGATACCGGCAGACTGAATCTTCCTTTGATAAGGATATATGAAACCTCCTTCTATAACAATTATATTGCAAACCAGATAGATTTTTCATTCCTGAACAATTCTTATCAGGTTTACAACGGTGGAGCACCATATTTTAATCCCGGAATCAATATGCTGACACGTATCGGTGCAATTGATCTTTTTGAAAACTACCGGATCACAGGTGGATTCAGGTTCTCAGGTAATTTTAACAGTAATGAATATCTTGTAAGTGTAGAAAATCTTAAGGGTAAGTTTGATAAACAACTTATATTTCACAGGCAGGCATTTTTCAGTTCGGATGGATCGAATAATTATTTCAAGACACACACCCATAACATTTATCTTTCATATTCCAAGCCCCTTTCTCCGGTACTTGCACTCAAAGGAACGGTAGCTTACAGATATGACCGTCATGTTTACCTGGCCACAGACGTGGCATCACTGAGTAGCGAAAACCTTGCCCGACACTGGGTTAGTCTTAAAGGTGAACTCATCTATGACAATACAAGGAAAAGAAGTGTAAACATATATTATGGGACCAGATATAAGATTTTCGGTGAGTATTATAAAGAGATAACCTACGAAAAATCTGATATGATTGTTATAGGAATCGATTTCAGAAAATATATCAAAATCCACAGGGAACTTATTTGGGCAAACAGGTTTGCTGCAAGCACCTCATACGGCCCTACCAAACTTGTCTATTACCTTGGTGGTGTTGATAACTGGATGGGATACCTGTTCAACAAATATCCCATGTTTGACAACACTATCCAGGTAAGTCAAAAGATGAATTATGGGTTTCAGGCAATAGCGACAAACCTCCGCGGCTTCAGTCAGAATATCAGAAACGGGAACAATTTTGCCCTTATAAACAGTGAAATAAGATGGCCGGTAATCAGGTATTTTGCAGGCCATCCGCTACGGTCAAACTTCCTTAACAGTATTCAGGTAGTTGCTTTTGGTGATATTGGCACAGCATGGACAGGTAAATCACCATGGTCGGGAGAAAATGCCTGGGACACTGAAACATTTAAAAACGGACCGGTAACAGTCGTTCTCGATTCAAACCGTGAGCCAATTGTTTCAGGATTTGGAGCAGGTGTAAGAGCTCAATTGCTGGGATATTTTGTAAGAGCCGACTGGGCATGGGGTATCGAGAATAAATATATTTTACCAAGGATATTCTACCTCTCTTTCAGTCTCGATTTTTAATTGCCTGGTACCTTCTCAAAAAACTGGTATCGTACCTGAATATTCTTTTGATATTTTTTTTAATTTAGAAAATTTGGGTAGTTTTGTACACTTATCTCTATAATACATACAATAAAAATAAAAAATATGGCTTACGAAATCAACGAAGATTGCACTGCATGTGGAACATGTATTGATGAGTGTCCAGTTGAAGCTATCTCTGAAGGCGACATCTATAAGATAGATCCTGATATTTGTACCGATTGCGGTGCTTGTTCAGATGTCTGCCCGGTCGAGGCAATTCATCCTGCAGAGTAATGTAATCAGAAGAATGTTAAAGGCCGTTTAATAATGGCCTTTTTTATTTTGGATCATATCTTGCACCCCCAAGAATACCCTGAATGTCTGCATCTTCCATCATCTCACCAATAAGAACCCTGTTCCTTATCATATAAGATTCTATTATTTTGAATCCCAGCCAGATTGCTGCTCTTCCGGGTGATTCATTTGTAAAAAAAGTAGTAAAGGGAGCCTCGCCTGTCAGCTTTCTGATAATAAACTGATCGGTACTGAAAAGAAGATCATGTTCAATAAGATAGTGCCACATCTGCATTTCATTGTTCCTGCAGAATTTCATCTGTTCTGCTGTAAACCCGAATAGTATAGTATCATTTACTGAAGGCATCATGCATTTCTGAAAATACTTCAGCTTTCCTTCATGCATAATACTGGCCAAAACATTGTCAGCAGGATAACCAATATAATCATATTCCCATTCCGAGGAAGCCCATCCATAAATACAATCAGGAACTATATTCCATGAATTCATTCTGGCAGCTATATACCTGTAAATCTGAAGCCGGAAATAATACTCGCAATCACTCCCCAGATATCTGTCTAGCCCGATACCAATAACAGTATCTCCAATGATCAGACTATTGTTAAAACCTGTGATACAGGTAAAAACTGATGGTACCTTTTTCCCGGGGAAATAATATTTATAATACCGAAATGAATTTCCCAGTTCATCCTCTAATGCTGAGACATCAGGATACTTCTCAATAACAGACTGGTAAACTTCATAATTAAGTTTATCGGTACAAAAAGCAGTCAGGTGTTCTGCAAAAAGTGAATCATCTACGTCACCGGAATTAGTTACATAACAGAAAAGCTGAAGAGATTCTCCATATTTTTCCTTTAATTCCGGAATTGTGGAAGCAATCTCAGCAGGATCGATCGAAAAAAGGTCCTTTTCAAGTCTCTTTATCCCGATGTCAACTGAAACAGAAGAGATATCTACCCGGTATGGATTCCGTTTGCAGGATGTTAATCCGGCTATAAGAACAAGTGCAAAAATGACTCCTGCATAACCAGCTTTCATAACAGATATCTTAATAAGTTCCCGAAAGTAAATACTTTTCATGGTTATGACAACTATTATCCATTACTAATAACTTCAATTATTATTTCTTATTTTTACTGCTCTGATAATTTATTAAATATAATAACTCCTGAAATTATGGAATTTGAAAAACGAAAATACCGGGGAAGGAGAATCCTGCTGGTTCTGCTGTTTTTTTATTTTATAACACTAACTTCAAGAGCTCAGCAAAATATAAGCATCGGATTACATTTTGATCCTCTTATCAGCTGGTTCGGAACTGATATTAATGAGGTTAAGAATAACGGGGCACGACCTGGAATAAATTTCGGGCTTTCATTTTACAAATCTTTTAATCCAAATTATGCCTTTTCCACTGGAATAAACCTTGTCAGTGCTGCCGGCCGGCTCACCTGCAGCGATACTACCAGACTTGAGCCATATAATCTTGACGATCAGCAAATAACAGTAAACCCAAATGATGCCGTCCTTTATAAAATACAATATGTGGAAATTCCTTTGGGACTAAAGCTCAGAACCAATGAGATTGGTTATCTTACCTTTTTCTCAGATGTAGGTATTGATCCTAAAATAATGGTAGGCGGGAAGATGGATATCCCGGCACTCGATATAGAAGGAGAAAAAGCAATGGCAGAACTAAAAATATTCAACCTGTCATACCATATCATCGCCGGTATTGAGTACGGTCTTGGAGGTAATACGGCTGCCATTTTCGGACTGGGTTTCCATAATAATTTCCTTGACGTAACCAAAGATAACGGCGAGCAGCCTGAAGACAAAGTAACACATAGAATGATTTCAATAAGACTGGGTATCAATTTCTAGGCCATCCCTCATGAAGATAACCGTTGCACAGCTGAATTATCATATTGGAAATTTTACCTCCAACAAGGATCAGATTTGCCAGGCTATTGGTAAAGCTAAAGATGAAGGTTCGGAACTTGTTGTATTTTCAGAGCTTTGCATACCGGGATACCCTCCTCTTGACCTGCTCGACAGATTTGATTTCATTGAGAAGTGTAATAAAACCGTTGAGGAGATATCTAAAGAGTGCAGGGGGATTACTGCAATCGTAGGATCACCGGTGATAAATAATAATCCGCACGGTAAAAAACTATATAATTCGGCACTTGTTCTTTCGGAGGGAAAGATCATTTTTTCTGCAAACAAGGCTCTTCTTCCTACCTATGATATTTTTGATGAATACAGATATTTTGAACCCGGTAAAGATTTTAAAGTATTCTCCTTCAAGGGAATAAAGATAGCCTTAACCATATGTGAAGATCTGTGGGATGAACAATCGTTTGATAACGAGTTTGAGAAAAAACGTCTTTACACCATATCACCAATGAATGAACTTTCAAAACAGGAACCTGATATCATTATAAACATTTCGGCATCTCCGTTTTCATATACAAAAACCCAAATCAAAGAGGATATTTTTAAAAGCAAGGCAGCCCGGAATAAAATACCTCTGATAACTGTAAACCAGACAGGAGCAAATACAGAATTGATATTTGATGGTGCATCGATGATAATAAACAGTGAGGGAGAGATCTGCAAGAGGTTCCCATTCTTTGAGGAGGCTGTGGAGACTTTTACCACTGATTCTATTTTGGAGGGTACATTATTACCTGGTGCAGAAAAACCATCATCAATTGAACTTGTCTATAAAGCTCTTGTGACAGGTATTCGTGACTATTTTACCAAAACAAACCTCAGCACCTGTATAGTAGGTCTATCAGGAGGTATAGACTCTGCATTATGTCTCTGCCTGGCTGTTAAGGCTCTTGGGAATGAAAATGTAAGAGCCTTACTAATGCCCTCCCGATACTCATCAGAACACTCAGTGAGTGACGCTGTTGATCTGGCCAAAAGACTCAATGTACAATATGATATTATAAATATAGAAAAACCCTTCAATGCATTTGAGGAAGATCTTGCACCCCTGTTTGTTGGCAAAGAACCAGATGTTACAGAAGAAAACCTCCAGGCCAGGATCAGGGCTGTTTTTCTTATGGCTGTTTCAAACAAGTATGGATGTATCTTGTTGAATACTTCAAACAAAAGCGAGGCAGCTGTAGGCTATGGAACCCTTTATGGTGATATGGCAGGTGGATTATCAGTACTTGGTGATATCTATAAGACTGATATATATAAGCTCGCCCGCTTTATTAACAGAGATACTGAAATAATACCATCAAATATAATTAACAAACTACCTTCTGCTGAACTCAGAACAAATCAGCTTGATACAGACTCACTGCCTGATTATAAAATACTTGACTCAATTTTGTATCAATATATAGAACTTCAAAAACCTATGGAACGCATTTCAGGTGAGGGTTTTGATTTTGAAACAGTAAAGAAGGTCATTACATTGATCAACTGTAATGAGTACAAGAGATTCCAGTCACCCCCGGTACTGAGGATATCCTCCAAATCGTTCGGAACGGGAAGAAGGATGCCGATTGTGGCTAAATACTAAATCTAATAATTGATTATACTATTATTATTCAGGTTATTCCCTGAAAAAAACTCTTTTTACCCTTGCAGGTATTGACGTTAGTATCTCATATGGAATAGTATCGCATTTTTCAGCAAGTTCATCAATTTTGATATTCTCACCGAATATCTCTACTTCATCACCCTCATATGTATCGATTCCTGTAATATCTGCCATACACATATCCATGCAGACATTGCCGGTTACAGAGACTCTGTGCCCCTTAATAAAAAATGATCCAATTCCGTTTCCCAGTTTCCTGTTAAGTCCATCAGCATACCCTACCGGGAGTATTGCTATAACCCTCTCATTATCTGAGACATCAGCACATCCATAACCAACAGGCTCCCCGGCTGGAACAATCTTTATCTGAGATATCCTGGTTTTAAAACGCCCTGCCGGTTTAAGTGTTAATCCGCTTATTATACCCACACCATACAACCCTATGCCGGGTCTTACCATTTCAAACTGATATTCCGGAAAGCGAACTATTGCAGCTGAGTTACAAATATGTCGAATCACAGGGTATCCAATTTTATCGCTGATCTTACGGGCAGCATTAATAAATGTTTCAGCCTGATGATGAGAAAAAGTGTCATAACCAGGATCCTCACTAGCAGCAAAATGCGATAATACAGATATTATCCTGATTGATTCTGCTGGTTTTATAATTGATATAAGTTTATCTGTATCTCCGGGCATAAAACCAAGCCGGTGCATTCCTGAATCGATTTTAATATGTACAGGGTAATCTATTAGTCCATACCTGGATGCTATATCAGTAAATCGTTCAAGAGAAAAAAAGCTAAATATTTCTGGTTCAAGGTCATATTTTATTAACTGTTCCAGAGATGACGGATCAGGATTCATCACCATTACAGGTAGTGTGACACCCGCGTTTCTCAGCTCTATTCCTTCATCAGTATAAGCTACAGCAAGATAGCTTACACGGTGAAACTCCAGAAGACTGGCTATTTCAGACGAACCTGAACCATAGGCAAATGCTTTCACCATTGCCATAATATGTGTACCCGGATCGAGAGACCTCCGGAATTCATTGAGATTATGTGCAATAGCATCGAGGTTTACTTCAAGGAGAGTCTGATGTACTTTTTGCTCAAGTAGTTTCCCAATCCTTTCAAATTCAAAAATACGTGCCCCCTTAAGCAGTATAATTTCATCGGTGAACATCGAGGGTCTGAAACGCTGTATAAATTCATCAGTGGAATAATAAAAACTGGCTTCATTGCTGAATAATGAAGCATTACGTGATAATCCGGGACCAATCCCAATAAATCTTTTTATCCTGTTTTTCCTGACCTGGTCAGCTACACTTCCGTACAGATCTTTTTCGTCACGTCCGCTCTGAACAAAATCTGAAAGTATAAGAGTCCTCTGCATCCTCCCCTCACCCTTCAGGTATTCTATGGCAATACTAAGAGAGCCCGGATCAGAATTATAATAATCCTCTATAAGCTGGCAGTTATTAATTCCTGCTTTCATCTCCATACGCATTGCTACCGGTACAAGAGCGTTTAAACCCTTCCTTATAATATCGGGATCGGTCCCCATTGTAAGACATACCGCAGTGACAGTCATTGCATTCTCGACTGAAGCACGGTCATTGAAGGGAATCCTGAAATCATAAGAGTTCCCGTGGAATTTCACTTCGAGACCTGTGGTTCCATCAGGAAAAGATTTTTTTTCGAAAAATATACTTGCATTTTTGTTATTACCAGACCAGTCGATTAATCTTTTTTCCCTGAATAATTTCTCCTTAGTTAAAAGTTCATGAATAGTGTTATAATCGCTACAATATATTATTGCAGAGACATTTACAAATAACTTCAGTTTTTCCCTGGCCTTGGAAAGTAAATCCGAAAAGTTCTCACTATGCGCATCACCTATATTAGTAATTACACCAATATCAGGTTCAATGATATGCCTGAGTTTTTCCATTTCATCCGGCCGGGATATTCCTGCCTCAAATATTGCCAGTTTAAACTTTTCATCCAGTCTCAATACCGAAAGTGGAACTCCTACCTGGGAATTATAGCTCCTTGGGCTTCTTATCACAGGTGTACTAAGTCCAAGAATATCTGCAAGCCATTCTTTAACAATTGTTTTACCTGTGCTTCCAGTTACAGAAATTACAGTCGACTTAAAATTCTTCCGGTGATGAGCTGCCAGATCCTGCAGTGCAGTAATCGTGTTTTTTACCTGTATCAAGGCTGTCTCTTCGTATTGCCCTATATTTTCAGGTAATCTTTCAACAATAAATGTTTTTACTCCTTTAGTGTATAAAGAATTTATAAAAGAATGACCATCATGATTCTTCCCTGATATTGCAAAGAATGCAAGTCCCTCATTAAAGCTGTACTTCCGGCTGTCTGTAATTATATCCTGAACCGGCAGATCATGTCTTCCTGTCAGAGTTCCACATACAATTTGTGCAATATCACTGGACGTCAGTCTCATCTATTTCTTGCCTGTTGCTTTATTGAAACATATTCTGCACAATGGTTCATATTTATCTTTTTCACCCAGGACAACAACCTGTTTCTCTTCTGATTTTCTGTATGAATATTGGGCAAGGTTACCGCATCTCATACATATTGCATGCACCTTGGTTATATATTCGGCTATTGCCAGAAGATCCGGCATCGGGCCGAAAGGATCTCCCTGAAAATCCATATCCAGACCTGCAACCACTACCCTTATTCCACTATCAGCAAGTTTATTACATACATCAACAATTGTATCATCAAAAAACTGTGCTTCATCAATACCAACTACCTGAACATCACCTGTCAATAATATAATGGATGAGGCATTTTCAACAGGTGTTGAAATAATAGATTTTTCATCATGTGATACAATTCTTGATTCAGAATACCTTTTATCTGTGGATGGTTTGAATATCTCCACCTTTAATCCGGCATATTGGGCCCTTCTCAGCCTTCTAATCAGTTCTTCTGTCTTCCCTGAAAACATAGAACCTGTAATTACCTCTATTGAGCCTCGCTTGCCGGCCTGTATTACTGAATTCTCTAGAAAATCCATCTGAAATTATCCTCTGCGCTTGTATACCATTTTACAATAATGTCCCGTTCTGACTTGAGAATATTAGTTACTTTTGCAAAATAAGGAAATTGGTTTGTTTTATTAACAAGAAAAGTGATGGATTTCAACAAGACTGTTGATTTAATTATTAAAGATCTTGAGGAGGCACGGGAAATCATTGATGATCTTAAAAACTATCCGGGGGTGCCCATTTTGCAGATTGAAATGGCAAAATCGAAATGCAAGAGTGCCGGAGAAATAATTGCACTGCTTAAAAGCATTCATAACCAGGTGCCTGTTGATGACAGGACAAAGACACCAGATGTTGATGAGGCTGTTAAAAAAACCGAAATCCCTGATGATAAAATTGGTGATGATAAAAAGGAATCTGGCACAATTGGTGATTCATATGGACTGATAGACAGATTGAATGAGCAGATGGGAATCACCAGAGGAAGTGATAATGTTACAGAGATAATTAAAGCTAAACCACTTGCAAATCTTGATGATGCTATAGGTGTAAATGATAAATTTCTTTTCATCAGGGAGATTTTTAATGGAAGTCCCGAGTCATATGATCAGGCTATTGAATGGCTTAACAGTGTAAAAACCTTTACCGAGGCCAGAGATGTCCTTATCAGTTATACCGGAGACATTAAAGAGACAAAGGCTGTCAGGCAGTTTCTTGATATTGTAAAACGTAAATTCCCATCCAATGAGTAGACTATACCTTGTCCCTACTCCTATTGGCAATCTAAAGGACATAACATTGAGAGCTATTGAAATACTTTCCTCTGTTGATCTTATCCTTGCAGAGGACACAAGGCATGCTTCAATACTTCTAAAACATTACAAAATAAGTTCACCCCTCCAGTCACACCATAAATTCAACGAACATAAAAGTGTAATATCAATCTGTGACAGAATACTTTCAGGGACATCCACCGCCCTTATTTCTGATGCAGGCACTCCGGGAATATCTGACCCTGGTTTTCTGCTTGTCAGAACATGCCTTGAAAAAGGTATTCCTGTTGAGACTCTGCCGGGACCTACTGCATTGATACCCGCTCTGGTAAATTCGGGACTGCCCAGTGAACGTTTTTGCTTTGAGGGGTTCCTTCCTCATAAGAAGGGAAGATTGAAAAGACTTACCGAACTGGAAAAAGAGACACGTACAATGATATTCTACGAATCTCCTTACAGACTTGTGAAAAGTCTCGGAGATATGGCAATACATTTTGGCAACGACAGAGAAGCATGTGTGTCAAGAGAACTGAGCAAGGTTTTTGAAGAAAACAACAGGGGTTCATTATCGTATCTTACAGAATATTATCAAAAAACAATTCCAAAAGGAGAAATCGTAATAGTTGTGGCCGGAAAGAAAGAATAGTCTGATATGAAACGTATTATTATTCTTATTAAACTGATTATACTTTTCCCCAGCATTATTTGCGCCCAAACACTTAAGGGCAGGATAACTAATGAAGCAGGTGAACCAATTCAGTATGCCACAGTATATATCCAGGAACTCAGACAGGGGACAACAGCCAACGTCAAGGGGGATTATGAAATAAAGCTGCCGGCCGGAAAATACATGGTAACTTATCAGAGCCTGGGTTACTCTCCCATCTTCTATGATATTACAATTTCTGACCAGACAATCACAAGGAATATTACTCTTCCAATGCAGTATTATGAGATACCCGAGGTAAGGATCACCGCCTCCGGTGAAGATCCGGCATATAGTATTATGAGAAAGGCCATTGGTATGGCTCCATATTACCTTAATAACATAAGTTACTATAAAGCAGACGTTTATCTAAAGGGAAATCTTGTTTTCAATAAGATCCCCAGGCTGATGAAAAAAGCCATGAAGATTGAAGCATCAAATGAAAATGGAACAAGCGTCAGCACCACAACAATAAAGGAGGGTGACGTCTATTTGATGGAATCATATAATGAAATTGAATTTACAGCACCCGATAAATATATTCAAAAGGTTATATCCATTAACAGTACATTCCCTGATGAGGGTGATAATAATTCACCAATGGATATTATAAATGCCAGCTTCTATCAACCGGTAATTGCCGATATTGCCATTTCACCGCTTTCACCACAAGCATTCTCACACTATAATTTTATATACCTGGGAGCAACACCACAGGGCAATATAATAATCAATAAAATTAAGGTTACTCCGAAGAGAAAAAGCCAACAGCTCTTTGAAGGTGTTATCTATATTATTGAAGATCTGTGGTGTCTTTACAGTGTTGACCTCACAAACGATAATATTGCCGGACAGATTAATGTTCAACAGTTATATATACCCATTCAGGATGATATATGGTTGCCCGTAAGTCATAAGTTCAAAGTTAATCTTGAAATAGTGGGTATAAGGGCTGAAGCAAGTTACGGCAGTTCAGTAAAATATACCGAAGTAATACCAAATACTGCTCTCAGGAAACCTGAATCTGTTGATGTAAATTACTTCGGTAAACAATCAGATGCACAGGTACAACAGGATCAGCCGGTAACCAAAAACCAGGAAAAAATAGAGGAGATCCTTGAAAAGGATGAGTTGTCAAACCGTGATATGATGAAACTTGCCCGGCTTATGGAGAAGGAGACAGAAGAGATCAAGCCTGACAGTATAAGAAACAATCTTGAAATAGAAGATAAAACAATCACAACTGTAGAAGAGGATGCAAATAAGAAAGACAGCACATACTGGGCCCGGGTAAGACCCATACCACTTTCCGAACTTGAGTTGAAAAGCATAAAGATCCGTGACAGCATAAAGATGGAATCATCAGTCAGGAAGATGAATAATGATACTATCCCAAATAGCCAGAAAAAGAAAAAGAAAAAATTCGTAAAGACCCTGAATGATATTTGTTTCGGTCATACATGGGCTGATACATCAGGATTCAGTTTACGGTTTGACGGACTTATTGATCTTGAAAACTTCAGTTTCAATACAGTTAACGGATTTGTACACGGAATAAACTTTGGCATTTCCAAGAGATGGGATAATACATCTCTGTCATTCAACCCTGATATCTTTTATGCTTTCAGTCGTGAGAAGGTGATGTGGAGGATCAATGCCAATTATTATTATGACAGGCTCAGGAACAGACAGTTTTATTTCAGGACCGGGATTATGAGCAGAGACATTGGAACAGGAGGAAGTATTAATCCTTTCCTTAATTCCATTACCTCCCTGTTCTTCGAGAAGAACTATCTTAAGTTATACGAAAACAAATATTTCGCCTTTGGCCACAGGAGTCGTATTTCTACCGGGCTTAACCTTGACCTGACTGCTGAATATGATGAAAGAAGGGTCCTTGATAACAATACAACATTTACATTTATCAATACATCATCTGAATATTCGGATAACATACCAGATAACTTTTATTTGTCAGATGATGCAGATAGTATGTATGCTCTGAGAGACCAGAAACATTTTGAATTTGTAACAAATGTTACATTTACCCCGCGTCAGAAATACAGGATAATAAATGATGTTAAAGTACCCTGGGGATCAGACTGGCCAACATTCAGTCTGACATGGAAACATGGGATTAATGAGTTCGCTGAGCTTACTGACAGATACCGGCACTTTGATATGATCAGGTTGGAAGCATCAAAGGAGCACAATATGGGTGCCTTCAGTGAATTCAGGTGGAGAGTAAGAACAGGTGGTATTATAAACAAGAAAAGTCTTACGTGGTATGATTTTTTACATTTTAATTCACAGCCTCTCCCTGTTCTGATCAATAATTACCAGGATGCCTTCAGGCTTACTGACTATTATTCTTTGAGTACTCCTGAATTATTTGGTGAAGTACATATCAAGTATACCACACCCTACTTATTGCTCAAGTTCCTGCCGGGTCTAAGTAAAACTCTGATACGTGAAAACCTGAGTATTTCCTGGCTTGGATCCGAATTTCACAAAAGCTATACTGAAATTGGATACAGCATCACAGAGTTATTACTTGTTGGAGAGCTGGGAATATATGCCGGATTCAAAAACGTGACATACGAAAGCATTGGTGTACGTCTGGTTTTAAAGTTGAACTAACGATTAAGCAAACGGAGGCTCATCATGATTATCAAAATCATTATCAGAGCTTCCCTCTGAGCCTTTGAAGTGGTCATGATTCATCTTCGATCCCAGGGTTATACTCTGAGTGCTTCCGGTATCCGGATCGCCTTCAATATCAAAATCATCAATATCGATAAACTGTGCTTTCTCCTCCCTGAATCTTAGTTTTACATCATCAACAGGACCGTTACGGTTTTTTGCAAGAATTATTTCAGCTATTCCTTTGGTTGATGAACCATCATCAAATGCCGGTATTCCGAATTTTTCCTGGCGATGAATAAACACTACCATATCGGCATCCTGTTCAATAGCTCCAGATTCTCTAAGATCAGAAAGGAGCGGACGTTTTGTACCTCCGCGCATTTCAACTGATCGGTTAAGCTGGGAAAGGGCTATAATAGGTACATTCAACTCCTTGGCAATACTTTTCAGGGATCGTGAGATGTTACTTACTTCCTGTTCACGGCTGCCTGCATCTTCAGGACCTGACATAAGCTGAAGATAGTCAACAATAACTATATCGAGTTTATGCTGTGCCATCAGTCGACGGCATTTTGCTCTTAGTTCAAATATCGAAATGGCAGGTGTATCATCAATGAATATAGGAGCCTGAACAAGTTTCTTGATTCTTTTATCCAGTTGTTTCCACTCCTCCTCTGAAAGACGGCCATTCCTTATCTTATCGCCCGGGATGTCGGTTTCTGCAATTATCAGCCTGTTCACAAGTTGTATTGATGACATCTCGCACGAAAAGATCGCCACCTTTTTATCATGATCGATTGCCATATTTCTCGCCATCGAAAGTGCCAGTGCAGTTTTCCCCATAGAAGGACGTGCAGCAATAATTATAAGTTCTGATTTCTGCCACCCTGAGGTCAGCCTGTCAAGCCTTGTGAACCCCGAAGGAATACCCACCAATGCATCCTCCCGTTTGCCCGCCTCCTCAATTTCTTTTATAGCCTCCTTGATAACCATATTTATTGGAGCCACTTCCCTCTTGATATTGCCTTCAGCAACCTGGAAAAGAGCATTTTCAGAATAATCAAGAAGATCGATAACATCTATCGAATCATCAAATGACCGTGACTGGATCTCTGTTGAGACCCTTATAAGTTCACGCTGAATATATTTCTGGGCTACTATACGTGCATGATAGTCAACATTAGCTGCCGATACTACTTTAGATGTCAGCTGGGTAAGATAGACAGGACCTCCTACACTCTCAAGCTCATTACGATTACGCAGTTCTTCAGTGACAGTATAAAGATCAACAGGAAACTCCCGCATTGAAAGATCAGAGATAGCCTTAAAAATCTTTTTATGAGCATCTTTATAAAAACTTTCAGGCTTTAGTATATCAAGTATGGCAATTACAGCCTCCTTCTCAAGCATTATAGCTCCAAGAACTGCCTCCTCCATATCCATTGCCTGAGGAGGAACCTTTCCCATATCAGGTAATGAAACAATATTCCTTTTATTACCTGTTGTCTGTTTTACCATTAGTTATATTGCTGATTTATTGATATTTAAACTGGAATTACATAGTCTTACCGGCAGTTTCAAAGGTATGAATTAGCAAGTTTTAAAAACACACGATACAAGGTTTATTACAAACAAACAAGTGTTAAAAACTTGTTGAAAAACTAAAAAAGAATATCATTAACATCAAAATCAAAAGCTAATGATAATTTTGCATGATGATTTCTTTTCCGAAAGCAAAAATCAATATTGGATTAAAGGTTGTTGCACAACGTCCAGACGATTTCCATGACATAGAGACTATTTTCTATCCCATCCCTTTTGCAGACGCTTTGGAGTTTGTTGAATTAAAAGGGGAAAAAGCAGAAGATGAGCTTGTTGTTACAGGCATAGATATAAGAACACCACATGAGAAAAATCTCATTATCAGGGCAATTAAAAAATTAAGGGAAGGATATCGTGTTCCAAGACTCAGGATTCATCTTCATAAAGTAATCCCTCCAGGAGCCGGTTTGGGTGGAGGTTCCTCCGATGCTGCCTGCATGCTTAAAAGTCTCATTAAGCTATTTAAATATCCTGTAGGCGATAAAGAACTCATAGCCATTGCACTGGAAACAGGGAGTGATTGCCCATTCTTTCTTAATCCCGAACCTTCTTTAGCCACAGGGAGAGGTGAAATATTAAAACCGGTCAAACCGGTTCTTGATGGATATTATCTTATCCTTTTAAATCCGGGTTTCCAGATAAGTACACGAGAGGCCTACCTCAACTGCCATCCCGCAAAACCTGAATTCAGCCTTGAGGATCTTTACTATGGCAAGATATCTGACTGGAAAAGACTAATTGTAAATGACTTTGAAGATTTTGTCTTTAAGGTATACCCAAAAGTTAATGAACTGAAAAAGGCACTTTATAAAACAGGAGCTCTTTATTGTTCAATGACAGGAAGCGGTTCTTCTGTATATGGAATTTTTACGGATAAACCCAAATTACCTGAGAAGTTTAAGGAATTTATAATCTTTGCGGGGATTATATAGCCTCACTCCATTTCTACAAGTACAATTCCCTTTGACACCTTGTCGCCTTTTTTTACCAGGACACTTTTAACAATCCCTTCCATCTTGCATTTTATATGGTTCTTCATTTTCATGGCATCAAGTATCATCAGAATATCGCCTTTTCTTACAATCTGACCAGGTTCCACCATAACATCAAGTATTGTACCCGGGATAAAACTAATTACCTGCCTGGGATCGGCAGATTTGTAAGGCTGCCGGTTTAAATACTTCTTTGCCAGTCTTGTTTTATAAATGCTGGCGTTTATATTCAATTTATCGAGATCTTCAAATTTTTTCATATAGCTTTTTACCCTTTCTAAAACCATAAAAATCAAAATGGTGGGATACCATGTTTTTTCTGTGGTAATTGTATGGATTTGTTTTCTGATACAGTAATTGAATGAACAAGAAATTTCCTCGTTTCTCCGGGTTCGATGACTGCGTCTATATAACCGCGTGAGGCTGCCACATAGGGATTTGCAAATTTCTCCTTGTATTCCTCAACTTTTTTCTTTCTCATTTCATCAGGATTATTAGATGACAATATCTCCTTTCTGAAAATAATATTTGCAGCACCTTCCGGTCCCATAACTGCAATCTCTGCTGTTGGCCATGCAAATACAAAGTCTGCTCTCAAATGACGTGATCCCATGGCAATATATCCTCCGCCATAGGCTTTTCTGAGTATTACCGTTATTTTAGGTGTTGTAGCTTCGCTATATGCATATAATACTTTTGCTCCATGGCGGATAACTCCAGCATGTTCCTGGTCCACTCCCGGCATATATCCGGGTAGATCCACGAAAGTAATTATCGGAATATTGAATGCATCACAATATCTTATGAATCGTGCGGCTTTGTCTGATGAATCAACATCCAGTACACCAGCCATTTCAAGAGGCTGATTGGCTACAAACCCCGTAGTTTTCCCGTTTATCCTGCCGAAACCTATAACTATATTTTTAGCATAAAGTTCCATGATCTCGAAGAAATCAGAATTATCAACAACTGCACGGATAACATCCCTGACATCATATGGCAGAGTAGGATCATCAGGGACAATTTTTTCGATATCAAATTCCGTTTTTGGCTCTTCAGGCCCAAAAGGTTTTGCTTTTTGAGTATTGCTCCAGGGAATAAAGGTTATCAGCTTTTTGATCTGCTCAAAGCATTCCTCTTCACTCTCGGCGAAGAAATGAGCATTTCCGCTTATCTCGCTGTGAATTCTCGCCCCACCCAGTTCTTCCATAGAGATCTCCTCACCAAGAACTGTTTTTATTACTTCCGGTCCTGTGATGAACATTTTGGAAATGTTGTCAACAACAAAAACGAAGTCAGTAAGGGCAGGTGAATAAACTGCACCACCTGCGCATGGTCCGAGTATTACAGATATCTGTGGTATCACTCCGCTTGAGAGAGTATTCCTGAAGAAGATCTCTCCATAACCGGCAAGAGAGTTTACTCCCTCCTGTATCCTTGCACCACCCGAATCGTTGATACCAATGAGGGGCATCCTCATTTTCAGAGCATGGTCCATGATCTTTGTGATTTTCCTGGAATGCATCAAACCAAGTGAACCACCTGCAACTGTGAAATCCTGAGCAAATATTGCCACGGTCGCTCCATAAATAGTCCCAGTCCCGATAACCACTCCATCACTTGCAAGTGTCTTTTTATCCATGTCAAAATCACGGGCATCATGTTCAACAAAAAGATCATATTCATCAAATGAATCCTTATCAAGGAGAGACATGATACGCTCACGGGCTGTTCGTTTGCCAAGTGCCTTTTGCTTTTCTATGGCCTGCACACCACCTCCCATTAAAAGCTTCTGCCGCTTCTTATGCAATTCTTCTATTTTCTTATTAAGTGCCATAAAATGATAATATTAGAAAAAGTTCCATGACCTCTCGAAGTCAGGGGTACAATTTTAAACAAAATGAATGACTTAAGAATACTATTTCGGAGCCAATTTGTAAAGAATCATGCCTATAATGATATAAATCATATTTGGTAACCACATGGCAACCATTGGACTCAGGTTACCCTTTACGGAAAATTGTGCGGCAAACTGAAGGAAAAGTATATAAGAAAAACTCAGAGCAAGCCCTATTCCTATGTTCATCCCTATCCCTCCTCTCAGTTTTTGAGAAGAAAGAGCAACACCTATCAATGTAAGAATGAACACTGCAAAGGGACTTGCAAAACGCCGGTGCTTCTCAATCAGAAAAACATTCAACTCATCAGATCCCTGTAATTTAAGTAAATTGATATAATCGTCAAGCTCCCGGTATGTCATTGTTCCGACAAATCCCGGATCTCTGGTGAAATCTTCGGGTCGGATGGTGAGCGTAGTATCTATCTCCGATCCTTTGGTAAGTATTTCCTCATCATCACTTATTGTCCTTATCAGGAAATTGTGTGCAACCCATTTTGATGTAGCGGTATCATAATTTACAGTTGGTGAAGAGAGTTTTGATACCAATCTTCCCTCATCGTTAAATCTCTCCAATGTAAAATTCCTGCCACGCAGATATAGAGGGCTAAAGGACTCCATATAAACATAAATATTTGGATAAACCTGCCGATGAATATTGTCAACATTGGCTTTTCGCCATTGAGGACGGTAATATTTATCTTCAAAATCCATCCGCTCAAGGGCAGTTCTTGGAATAACAAAATTTGTCAGGTAGAAAATGAATACTGCAATAACAAAACTTGAAAGAAAATATGGCCACATCATCCGTTGAAAACTCATTCCACTGTTCAGGATGGCAATAATTTCAGTATTAGCAGCCATCCGGGATGTAAAAAAGATAACAGAAATAAAAACAAAAAGTGGTGCAAACAGTGTGGCGAAGTAAGGGATAAAATTGAGGTAATAGTCGAACACCACAGCCCTCCATGGTGCCTCTTTTTCCATAAAATTATCGATCTTCTCGGCAAAGTCAAATACTACTGCGATGGTCATTATCAGGATAAGGGAAAATAGGAATGTCCCCAGGAACTTCCTGATGATATAGATATCTATTATTTTTATTCTAAAAGAATCTATAATCTTGCTGACAGTTTTTTTATCATTGACTCTTTCCATATTCTGAAATTACCTGTAATTATTTTTTTTCTTGCTTCCCTGACCAGGCTTAAATAAAATGCCAGATTGTGTATACTTGATATCTGTGACCCGAGAATCTCCCCGGAGATAACCAGGTGCCTCAGGTATGCTTTCGAGTAATTGATACTCACTTCTGAGGGTCCCAAAGGATCTATGGGGTTGTAGTCATTACTCCACTTATTGTTTTTTATGTTTATAATACCCTCTGATGTAAAGAGCATACCGTTTCTTCCGTTACGTGTAGGCATTACACAATCGAACATGTCAACACCCCTGTCAATTGCTTCAAGAATATTCACCGGTGTTCCGACCCCCATAAGATATCTTGGTTTATCGTCAGGGAGTATCTCATTTACCACTTCTATTGTCCTGTACATCTCATCAGCAGGTTCACCCACCGATAACCCTCCGATAGCATTCCCCGCCATATCTGCTTCAGCTACTTTTTCTGCTGACATTTTTCGCAGGTCATCAAAAATTCCTCCCTGTACAATCGGGAAAAGGAGCTGTTCAACACTCCAGAGAGGTTCAGTTGACCGGTATCTTTCTACTGTCCTGTCAAGCCACTGATGTGTAAGCAGAACAGAATTCCTGGCATATTTATGATCACATGGGAAGGGGGCACACTCATCAAAAGCCATCATAATGTCGGCTCCTATAATCCTCTGTATATCAACAGTATTCTCGGGTGTAAAAATATGCTCGGACCCGTCAATATGAGATTTGAAAATTGCTCCCTCTGCAGTAAGTTTCCTGTTATTTGAAAGTGAGAAAACCTGATAACCGCCGCTGTCAGTAAGGATCGGGAGATCCCATGACATAAATTTATGAAGGCCTCCTGCCCCCTTAATTATATTTGTCCCGGGACGAAGATAAAGGTGATAGGTATTGGCCAGTATGATCTTTGCGTCAATCTCATCAATAAGATCCCGATGCAAAATACCTTTGACCGTTCCGGCTGTACCAACCGGCATGAATATCGGTGTGGGAATATCTCCACGGTGCATTGACAGAATACCTGCCCTGGCTTTTGTGTCCTTATCCCTGCTTTCAATCTTAAACATATAACCCGGTCGTTACTGGCAGCACAAATGTAATTCATCCGTTCGGCCTGAGGAAATTCTACTGCTTTTTTTTCACGATTCCGAATATCTTAGTTAATATTGCTGCAGTATTTTGAAAGTCATTAAATGTTATACGAAAACCTATATTTACTCATAATTTTCATATTATTTTCACTTTGCGGAGCTGTCCAGCTTTTCTATTACCTGTACTATTACCTTGCTTTTATTCTCTATAAACATCCTGAATTAAAATCTCCAATAAAACCTGTCTCAGTCGTTATCTGTGCAAGGAATGAATCGGAGAATCTGGCACGTTTTCTGCCATCGATTCTTGAACAGAAGTATCCAGATTATGAAGTAATAGTTGTAAATGACTGCTCTGAAGATGATTCATACGATATACTGGGAAGCTTTAAAAAGAAATATCCTCATCTCCAGATATCAAATGTAAACAAAGACTCCAAATTCACTCATAATAAGAAATTTGCTCAGTTTATCGGTATAAAAGCTGCTAAAAATGATCTGCTTCTTTTTACTGATGCTGATTGTAGGGCTGAATCGGACCAATGGCTTAAAACAGTAGTATCAAGATTCAACAGCGACATTGACTTTGTCCTGGGATATGGCGGTTATTTTAAACAGAATGGACTGTTAAACAGGTACATACGATATGATAGTATGACAATAGCCATGCAGTACCTCGGTATGGCAATTCGTGGTGTACCCTATATGGGCGTGGGAAGGAACCTGTCATACCGGAGATCAATGTTTTTCGATAAGAAGGGATTTGGATCCTATAATCATGTTTTATCAGGAGATGATGACCTATTCGTAAATTCAAATGCCGAGAGGCTAAATACTGCAGTAGAATTCAGAAAAGAGGCACAAACAAGATCTGTTCCTGCTGTTTCTGTCATGGAATGGGTAAAGCAGAAGAAAAGACATATGACAACTGCCCGTTATTACAAAGTGGGAAATAGGTTCATGCTAATTACTGAACCTGTTTCAAGGATATTATTCTATACTTCTATAATTATACTGCTTTCAAGTCTATACCTCTGGCAATATGTGCTTATAATTTTTGGTATCAGATTTATAATTCAGACCTTTGTAATAACTAAGGCGCAGAAAAGACTTAATGAGCCTGGCATTGAAATATTCTTTTTATTTTTTGATATCTTTTCACCAGTGATCAATGGTACTATTTATATTACCAATTTGTTCACCAGATCCGGCAAACACAAATGGAAATAAACCAGGAACTATCGGATAAAGCAAAGAATGACCTGAAGCTGGTTGAAGAGGCAAAAAAGGGTAATGAGAAAGCCTTTGCAAGCCTGATGAACCGTTACAGGGATTCAATTTACTATATGCTCCTTAAAATGGTTAATAATCCTTCAGATGCTGAAGATCTGACCATAGAGGCATTTGGTAAAGCTTTCAGGAACATCGATTCCTATACCCCCCGTTATGCTTTCAGCACCTGGCTCTTTATGATCGCCACAAATAATTGTATAGATTTTGTCAGGAAAAAACAGGCCTCCCCTGTTCCATTCGACCAGGGTAAAGATATAATGGATAACCTTACACATAATATTCAATCCGATCTTCCCGATCCGGAAGAGACACTGATTATTGAACAGAAAATAGCCACCCTGCGAAAATTTGTTAATCAGCTGAAATCACCATACAGGGAAATTATTGAATTAAGGTATTATAAAGAGTATTCGTATGAGGAGATAGCTTCAGCCCTGGATATTCCCCTCGGAACAGTGAAAGCCCAGCTGTACCGGGCAAAGACTCTTTTATACCATATTTTTGTGAAAACAGGCAACAGGTAATGCCGGATACTATTTTCAGATATTTCCCAACACTTTCATCCCTTCAGAATGAGAGAATCTCACTTCTGCAACCACTCTACATGAAATGGAACAGGATGATAAATGTTATTTCGAGGAAAGATATTGAAAATTTCTTAATACATCACGTACTTCATTCATTATCAATATCTAAGATTATATCGTTCAAGCCAGGCACCTGCATCCTTGATGTGGGCTCAGGGGGAGGATTACCAGGTATCCCACTGGCAATTTTATTTCCTGATTCACAATTTACACTGCTTGATTCTATTGGAAAAAAGACGAAAGTAATCTCTGCAATTGCAGGGGAACTTAGTCTCGATAATGTAAGAGTAATAAGAAAAAGAGTTGAGGAAGAGGAGGGTAAATATGATTTCATTACAGGCAGAGCAGTTACAGGTTTCGAACAATTTGTAAAGCTGACAAGAAAGAATGTTTTACCAACAGGAAACAATGACCTTAGGAACGGGATCGTATACCTAAAGGGAGGAGATATAACTGAAGAGCTTACACTATTCAGGGATAATGCAGTAGTCTGGGATATTAAGGATTTTTTCAGTGAACCATTTTTTGAAACAAAAAAAATTATTTACCTGCCTTGCTGAGATTTAAAAAAAGCTCTATCTTTGCGGTCTCAATTGAAAAAATACTTACAATAAATCAATAAACCGATGAAAAGGACATTTCAACCGTCACGGAGAAAAAGAGCAAACAAACATGGATTCAGAGAAAGAATGTCCACCCATAACGGGAAAAGAGTGATAAATGCACGAAGGGCAAAAGGAAGAAAGAAACTATCTGTTTCCTCTGAACTTAAAACAAAAAGCTAACAATTGATAATTAAAACAGGAATAAGGTGCCAGACAAGGCACCTTTTTTTTTAATTTTGGTTTTATTGATACTAATATGAAGGAAATTCTTGATAATATTATAAATACCGATATCAGGCAGATAGCTGATAAAGTTATTTCAGGAATTCAACTCACACCTGAAGAAGGCTTGCTGCTTTATACCGATACTGATTTATCTCTGCTCAGCCTGCTGTCGGGTATAGTCAGGAGAAGGATAAACAGCAACAGGGTCTATTACAACAGGAATTTCCATATAGAACCAACCAACAAATGCATCTATAACTGCCGATTCTGTTCTTATCATAAAACTGCCTCAGACCCTGGAAGCTGGGAATACAGCCATGAAGAGATGCTCGATATCGTGAAAAAATTCGATGACAAAATTGTCACAGAGGTTCATATTGTTGGGGGTGTTCATCCTTCATACGATATAGATTATTATTGCAGCCTTGTACAAAAGATCAAAAATCACAGACCTTCACTTCACATAAAAGCATTTTCAGCCATAGAGCTTGATTACATTTTCAGGAAATCTAAGGTAACAGTTGATAAGGGACTGGCAAAACTTAAAAAATGTGGCCTCAACTCCATACCCGGAGGGGGTGCTGAAATATTTGATGAAAAGATCAGAGCAGTAATATGTCCGGAAAAAACTTCTTCAGATGAATGGTTATCAATCCATGAGAAAGCTCATAAGACAGGTATACCATCCAATGCAACAATGCTTTACGGACACATTGAGAATTATGAACACAGGATAGACCACATGTCAAGGCTTCGTAAGCTGCAGGATAGAACAAGCGGATTCAACGCTTTTATACCTCTGAAATTCAAGAAGGAAAACAATGTCATGTCCCACCTTGGTGAAGTTAGTATAATTGAGGACATGCGAAATTATGCTGTTGCCAGGATATTTCTGAATAATATACCTCATCTCAAAGCATACTGGCCCATGATGGGGAAAGAGGCAGCCCAGATGAGTCTTCTGTTCGGTACTGATGATATTGACGGAACCATTGAGGATACAACAAGGATATATTCCATGGCAGGTTCCGGGGAACAGAATCCGGTAATGACAACCATTGAAATAAGCAAGCTGATAACTGATGCGGGTTTTGAACCGGTTGAAAGAGATTCATTATACAATAAACTATAACAATAATTTTATCAATACATTTGCGTTATCACTAATGGACAACTGCCTTTATGAGCTTAAAAAAATTCATATTCAGTAAACTATTCCTGAAACAGATTGGTCTGGCCATTATCATAGCAATAGGAGCACTTCTCTTATTGCTCCTCTGGTTGAATTTTTACACACGACACGGACAGGCTCGTCCTGTTCCTGACTTTATAGGTCTGAACACTGAGGAAACAGAGGCACTTGCAAAAAAAAGCAAGTTGAACTATCAGATTATTGATTCTGTTTATACCTCCCTCGTACCACGTGGTTGTGTTGCTGAACAAAATCCCGAACCGGGATTCAAAGTAAAAAAATGGAGAAATATCATACTCACTATCAATGCCTTTCGTCCAGAAATGGTTGCTGTGCCCGACCTTGTTAATTTGCCACTGAGGCAGGCTAAAGCTTTGATCGAAAGTGCCGGACTAGTTATGGGGAAAAAGACATACAAGCCTGATCTTTCTATCGACGTTGTACTTGCACAACAACATAACGGGAAAGATGTCGAACCAGATGATTCACTTCAGAAGGACTCGGTAATTGACCTGGTACTCGGAAAAGGCCTCAGCAATCAAAGAACAAGTGTCCCTGACCTTATGGGCATGAGACTTGATCCTGCTCGTGACAGGATCAACGGAACATCTTTGAATCTGGGGACTTATATTTTTGATAATAGCATCCAGACTCATGATGATACCATCAATGCCTTCGTTTACAGACAAAATCCAGAGTACAGGGAAGATGCTACAATCCAGTTCGGATCATCAATGTACCTCTGGCTTACAATAGACTCTCTCAAACTTCCTGCAGACACTGTACTGGTAGCTCTTCCCGATACATCATACTCTGCAATCCATTTTCCCGGAGCAGCTATTTGACTATATGATAAAAAAATCAATATTAAATATCATTCTGTTCTATTTGTGTATTTTTAATACTGAAGGTCAGGAAATTGTAATCGGTCTGCAGGTAAATCCTGTGATTAAGAATACAGTCACCGATTATTCTAAGGCCAAATCATTATCCGGAGATACTCTTGAACTTCCTTTCTTCGATGATTTTTCCAGCAGGTCAGTCTTTCCTGATCCATCGAAATGGTCGGATATTGATGTGTTTATTAATAATACCTATACTGATAAACAGATTACAACCGGCGTGGCCACCTTTGATGCCCTGGATAATACAGGTGAATTATATGAAACTGCTTCTTCAATTTTGTTCGAAGCAGATCATCTCACTTCCCAGCCGTTGGATATCAACTTTCCTGTTTCTGACAATATAAAACTAAGCTTTTGTTATCAGGCAGGCGGACTGGCAGATTTACCTGAAGAAAATGATAGTCTCACCCTGCAGTTCTATGCGCCGGAAGAAGAGAAATGGTATTCCGTCTGGAAAAGCACCGGAAATAGTTATCCGGAGTTCAGGTCAGTGATAATAGGGATTGACCAGGACCGTTTTTTAAGGAAAGGATTCAGATTCCGTTTCATCAATTATGCCAGCCTGAGCTCTAACCTAGACGACATGTCGTTGATTGGAAACTGCGATCAATGGAACGTTGATTATGTGTTACTCGATAAAAACAGAGAACCGGATGATACTACTTATACCGATGTAGCTTTTACACTCCCTCTTCGCTCCCTTCTTAATGAGCATGAGGCAATGCCATGGAAACAGTTCAAGGAAATACAATACCAGGAGATGGGGGAAGCTGTTACAATACATTATCGTAATAATGATATTATCGAAAGAAATGTAACCAGGAAGTTTGAAATCCGGGATATTTACAATAACACTATTGTCAAATCATTCACTGCCGGGGCAACAAATGTACTGCCTTCAACTAACATTGACTATGACGCCTTTCATGTCTATACTTTTAATAATAGCAATCCGGACTCTGCTCTGTTTTTAATAAAGTGCTGGCTCATTACTGATGATTTTGATCCGAAGGAGAATGACACAATTGTCTATTTTCAGCATTTCAATAATTACTTCGCATTTGATGACGGATCTGCTGAAGGCGGTTATGGAGTGAACGGACTTGGCTCTAATAATGCAATGGTGGCTTACAGGTTCAGATCATTCATCCAGGATACAATAAGAGGTATACAAATATGCTTCAACGACAGTTATATGAATGCCAACCAGAGGTTGTTCGACCTTATGATATGGGATGATGCAGGCGGCATACCCGGAGATATTCTTTATACACAGGAGGAGGTAATGGTAAAACCCGGTGATGAACTCAATGGTTTTCACACATATGCATTTCCTATTTCAGTTCCTGTAAACAACACTTTCTATGTCGGATGGAGGCAAAGATCAGAGGTATTTCTCAATGCCGGACTTGATGTCAACACCACACATGCAGGCAGACAGCTTTACTGGATAAACGGCAACTGGAATACATCCCGGATAACTGGTTCTGTTATGATAAGACCTGTCCTGGGACCTCCTCTTGTTACTTCAGTTAACGATCTGCAATACAGAGACTATAATGTTCTGCATTTTTGGCCAAATCCCGCTGGTGACTTTATAATTATTGATGAAGAAGAACAAGGAAACAGAATACCTGATATTTCAATTTATGACCTCCAGGGCAGAGAACTTTTAAATGTTCCGCTGAGAGACAGAATTGATATATCATCATTAGAAAAAGGCCTCTATATAATAATTGCACATCGAAAAGGGATTCCTGTAGGATATAACAGGCTGATCAAATCCAGGTAAATAGTATAAATGGCTGAAGAGGAATTAGTTGATCAACAGGAACTATTTGAACACCACAGGTTCATTATCGACCCGGGGCAGTCACTTATCCGGATCGATAAGTATCTCTCTGCCAGGATGGACAACATCTCGAGAACCCGTATCCAGAATGCAGCGAACGCAGGTAATATACTTGTTAACAACAAGGCGGTAAAACCAAATTACAGGGTAAAACCTGAGGATATTGTGCAGATTGTGCTCCCGACTCCACCAAGGGAAATAGAACTTATTCCTGAAAATATTCCTTTAAACATTGTTTATGAAGATGATGATGTCATTGTGGTAAATAAAAAACCCGGGATGGTTGTACACCCTGCTTATGGTAATTATTCAGGGACTCTGGTCAATGCACTTATGTGGCATTTCAAGGATTTGCCATTGTTCAACTCAGCAGAGATAAGGCCCGGACTTGTTCACAGGATAGATAAAAACACCTCGGGCATACTTGTCGTTGCAAAAAATGAACTTGCACTGAACATGCTATCCAGACAGTTTTATGAGCGTACTACAGACAGAAAATATATTGCACTGGTCTGGGGTACTCCTGATCCCCCTGAGGGAACCATAACGGGTCATGTAGGAAGGAATCTCCGGGACAGGAAGATCATGCAGGTTTTTCAGGACGGGAGCCAGGGTAAACCAGCGGTTACACATTATAAAGTTATTGAGGAGCTTGGATATATTTCAGTTATTGAATGTAAGCTTGAGACCGGTCGTACACACCAGATCAGGGTACATTTCAGAAGTATAAAACATCCTCTTTTCAATGATAAGGAATACGGAGGGGACAGGATTCTCAAAGGAACCACTTTCAGCAAATACCAGCAGTTTGTTAATAATTGTTATAAGATACTACCCCGCCAGGCTCTCCATGCAAAATCACTGGCAATTGATCATCCGGTTACCGGGGAAAGAATGTCATTTGATTCCGATATGCCCGATGATATGAAACTGGTAATAGAAAAATGGCGTAATTATATTTCAGCGAGGGAATGAGTAGTATACTCCTGCCGCATTATTACGTATAAATGAAATAATGATTATTTTTGATTTGAAAATTTTAGGAACCTGATGAGAACTATAGCCATTGTTGCAGGAGGAGATTCCCCGGAATTTGAGATATCAGTAAAAAGTGCTGTTTCGGTGAGTAATGTTTTATCCTCTATGTATAATGTATATATCATTATGGTAAGAGGTAAAAACTGGTATTGGGAGGATAAAAAAGGACACTATCATTCTATCGATAAGAACGATTTCTCTCTTATTGTCAACGATTCAAAAATAAGATTCGATGCAGTATTTATCGCTATTCACGGATCACCTGGTGAAAACGGTCTTTTGCAGGGTTACTTTGATATGCTGCATATTCCTTACAGCAGTTGTGGATCATTTTGTTCAGCACTTACTTTTAATAAACAGGCCTGTAAACAATTCCTGAAAGAATACGATATTGTAATGGCGGAAGCTGTTTTAATACGAAAAGGGCGCCAGATTGATACTAAAAAAATAATCGATCGCACAGGATTACCTTGTTTTGTTAAACCAAATGACAGTGGGTCAAGTTTCGGAGTTACAAAGGTGATGGATAAGGATAAGCTAATGACTGCTGTTGAGTTGGCATTCAGGGAAAGTGATGAGGTTCTCATTGAGTCATTTATGAACGGCAGAGAAGTTGCATGCGGAGTCGTTAAAACAAAAGGGAAAACTATTGTACTTCCTGTTACTGAGATAATAAGTAAAAATGAATTCTTCGATTTTGAGGCTAAATATACCCCCGGCAGATCTGATGAGATTACTCCTGCCAGCTTATCTCAGCAATTAACCAATACTATACAGGAATTGAGTTCTGAAATCTATAATTTACTCAATTGCAGGGGGATTGTGAGGGTAGATTTTATAATAATAGAGGAAAAGCCATGGTTCCTGGAAATTAATACTGTACCGGGAATGACTCCCGAAAGTCTAATTCCGAAACAAGCTACAGCTGCTGGTATAAGCCTTCAGAATCTGTACTCAATGGTAATTGAGGATCTGTTTATTTAAACATGGTCTTTAGTGTTCCGCGTTCCGCTGACGCGGATATGTTATCCGTGCCTTATTAAATAAAAATAGGCTGTTAAAGCTTCAGGGTGTTTGTTCTTTTGCTTTTTTTAGTGCACTGGTTGTAGTATAGTATTTTGTTAGTATCCCTGCCTCCTCCCATTCCGGAAGTTTTCCTTGTTTCAAATATTCCAGGAACTTTTCCGTTACCTGTCCAAAATGTTCTTCATGTGTTGTCCTGTATTTTTCAGGTATAATTATTTTCAACATATTTTTGTTTACTGTCTCCACGGTAAGTGAATCGAATGGAAATGTTGCAAGTTTTTCCTGAAGTTTTGTTTTAAAATCCTCAGTACTTGTTCCCCTGATATTCTCAATATAAAGCACCGGAATAAAATTCTCTTCAGCACTCTGTTTTATATCCAGATCGCATCCTGTTCCCCTCATGACTGAGTAATGAGTGTCTCCGCCACCCGGAGGAGCTTCGTAATTCCATGTTACGGAAACTTTTGCCCATATATCCTTGATCTTATATATTATTTCACCATTTGAAAACACAATAAGTTTTCCGTTTTTAATATCCTTTTGCAGGTAATCAGGATACTCTTCTAATCCAGTAACCTTTTTAAATTCCTCTTTACTTATTACCGTTGCCCATCTCTTTGCCTGAGCCACATGAACATCAGTTTTCTTAAGTATTTGGTCCGGGAAGCATTCCCATTGTACAAGGTCGACAAGATGTGTTGTTACGTCAACAATCCCCTCACCCTGCTGTTCAACATCGAAGAACCATGCAGGTCGTATCAGCGGCATTCCTGATACTATCTTCGAAAAATGGTGGACACTCACTTTTGTAACAGCCGGTTCTTCCACTGTTCCTGTTATAAGGTTTCCGAAGATCTCCTCCTCAGATGAGAGCAGTTTCTGGAGTATTGTTGTCA
>CAZDOM010000003.1:0-68857 GCA_964507015.1 uncultured Rikenellaceae bacterium
ATGATTTCAGTTATTTCAACATTTTCCTTGGAGCAGGTGACGGATGGCATACTACTGACACATCCAATGGTGAAGATAAATTTAATATCTGTAATGTTGGATTAGGAATATCGCAGAACATAAGGGTAACGGATACTTTCAATATTCCTGTGACAGGACAATTAATATTCAATCCTGACCTGGAAAGATTTTACATTGTCGTGGGATTTACCTTTTAGCAATTTCTATCTTTATTTTGACAGTGGATGGTGTCTCAAAAGCCTTCCTTTTTATCAATATAGTAATTTATTCTTACTTCAATCATTACCCCTGCAAAAGCAGGGGTATAAGTATAAAAAATACTAAATAAATGTATAATACCCCTATAATTAATATAGTATAAATAAGAAAACATGTAAAATATTTGTTATACCCCCTAATAAAATATATGTTTGTTAAAAAATTATTGTTTTATTGTCAAACTATATTTTATGAAATCATTTATTAAGAGATTCCTGTTATTTCTTTTACTTCTGGGGCTCACATCATCATGGCTTATTGCTTCTGACGGAACCGAAATTGACACCGGAGCCACAGCCTGGATGCTTACATCCACAGCTCTTGTATTACTTATGATTCCCGGGCTTGCAATGTTTTATGGCGGACTTGTAAGGTCGAAAAATGTTCTTGGTACTATAATGCACAGCTTTGTGGCTATGGGTATCATAAGTGTTCTTTGGGTTGTGGCAGGGTATGCAATGAGTTTCGGCAGTAACATTTTAGGTGGACTGTTTGGATGGAATAAGGATTATTTCTTTTTAAAAGGTATTGATAATGTTATACTAAGTGCAGGAATACCTGAATATGTTTTCAGCATGTTCCAGGGTAAGTTTGCTATTATTACTCCGGCTCTTATTGCAGGAGCCTTTGCCGAGAGAGTATCATTCAAAGCCTATTGTTTTTTTATAGCTTTGTGGAGTCTGCTGGTTTATAATCCATTGTGCCATTGGGTATGGGCTTCTGACGGATTCCTTTTCAATCTTGGGGCAAAGGGGGCAATTGATTTTGCCGGCGGCACGGTTGTTCATATTTCGGCCGGTGTAAGCGGATTGGTAGCTGCCCTATACCTTGGTTCACGCCGTGGTTATCCATACCAGGTGATCCGCCCCAATAACCTTGTGATAACAATGCTGGGAGCAGGACTTCTCTGGGTCGGCTGGTTTGGATTCAATGCAGGAAGTTCAGTATCAAGTGGCCTGAGCACTGCCCAGGCTTTAACAGCAACACAGGTTGCAGCAGCAACAGGTGCATTATCATGGATAATAATTGAAAGCATGCATCAGGGTAAAGCCACAGCACTCGGCTTTGCTTCCGGAATACTTGCAGGTCTTGTAGCAGTTACTCCGGCTGCCGGTGTTGTACAGCCATATGGTGCCATGGTCCTGGGAATAATTGCCTCCTTGCTGTGCTATATGGCAATCCAGGTGAAGAACAAACTTGGATATGATGACAGCCTCGATGCATTTGGTATCCATGGTGTGGGAGGTATTGCCGGAGCTATTTTCCTGGTATTTTTCATCCGCAAATCCTGGATGGAGGAGGCAGCTGCCCTGTCCGGCGGAACATGGACGGTATGGAGCCAGCTTGGTGTACAGGCCCTTGCTGTTGTAATAGCAATTACATTTGCCGCATTAATGACTTTTATAATTATCTTCTTACTCGACCGGATTCTTAAATTTAAATCATCAGAAAGTGAAGAGATGGCCGGTCTTGACAGATCATACCATGGTGAAAGAGGATATGGTATGCTTAACCCGAGTTAAAAACATGCTAAAAAAGAGATCATGAAACTGATTACAGCAATAATACGTGAAGTGCAGCTCGATAAGGTGCGTGAAGCACTGATAGCTGCTGAAATAACAAGAATTACTGTCAGCCGTGTCTCGGGACATGGACAGCAGAGAATAGAAGAAATGTACAGGGGTCAGAGGATCATCCCTGATCTTATTCCAAAGATTAAAATTGAAATTGCAGTAAATGATGCATTTGTTGATATAACTGTTGACACATTACTAAAATCAGCTAAAACCAACGGTATTAAGGGAACCGTGGGAGATGGAAAGATCTTTATAACACCACTCGAAGAGTGTATAAGGATACGAACAGGTGAAAGAGGCAATTCTGCTATTTAACCGGTATATAAAATAAAAAGGAGCTTTTTCAAAATCCCCTTATTATTTTTCTGCTTCTTTTTCAGCATCAGAAATCATTTTCTCATTAGCGGTTATCAGGAATTCAACCCTGCGGTTCCGTGTTCTGCCATCATCGGTAGCATTATCATATTTGGGAGCCATTTCACCATATCCTTTGGTTGTAACCCGCTCTTTGGCAATGCCTTTATCTGCAAGGTAAGTCGAGACTGAAGCAGCACGTTTTTCTGACAATGTCTGGTTATATGCTTCTGTACCAGTGTCGTCTGTATGTCCCTGAACTTCAATGCTGGTGTCCTGAAAGGTGTTAAATACAGTAACCAGTTTATCAAGATCTGCTTTTGCTTCCGGAGAGAGATCCGATTTGTTCAGAGCAAACATAACAGAACTGCTAAGCTCAACAATTATTCCTTCCCCGACTCTTTCAACAATTGCATTTGGAATTTCCTGTTTCAGTTCTTTAGCCTCCTTGTCCATATTACGGCTGATAATTGTCCCGGCAGAACCACCAATGGTGGCTTCAACAATGGTCCGGAAAGCAGGATTAACAGCAATCTGTTCTGTCGTAATATCAACCTTACCACCGGTAGCTGTTCCGGAAGGATTTTTTTCCCCTCCCTTGCTGAAAAAGGAACAACTTTCAATAACCAGGGTTGAACTTATAATTAAAATGAATAAAATCTTCAGAAATTTCATAGATAATAGAATAATATCTAAAAAAGTATTAGTGCCAGTCCTGTAATCAGAATAAAACTTCCGGATATGGTAAGAAAACTACTGACAGGCTTTATTTCTTCAATTGTATAATCATTTCCTGAAGTACTCCACTGTATGGCCCTGCCATTCTGGAAAGTGATTTTAATATAATCATCTGCTCTCCTGTATATAACTCCGCCCTCATAAATGTCGGCACTCCTGTTCTTCGATCCGTAGGACGGATTGACATTTACAACTGATATACCGCTGGTTGAAGGAAGTTTAATGCTTATTGGTTTCCGGCCAAAATCATAGTAACTCCATTCTTCAAAATATCCTTCTGTGGATTTTTCAGCAGGTATCCCGAAATTATTCAGAATTTCGTCATCCGTTTTGTCAAGGATTGCTAAGTCCATCACCTGTGAATGTGTATATTTCACCTCATAGCATGATGGGAGAAACACCAACAAAACAATCCAGGCTATTAACAGCCTGATTTTCATTACATTATGTAATAAAATGGCAGGGTCCAATATATTTGAATAAAACCTGATACAATATTAATAACATTAGAGATAGAATTTGAATAATATTGTTGATAATTTATAAATCTTCAAATCCTTTTCTATTTCTTCAACTTATCAACTTCTTTCAACTTTTATCTTTTTCCTCCCCTGCAGGCTGTCTCCTTCGCTAAATTTGCTCACCGGGCAAATTTTTTACGCTCGTCCCTGTATTTTATCTTTAATTTCCTATATTTGATATGTGTTTCCTTAAGTGCTACTAAATAAAAGATAATGTTAGTAAGAACATTTGCCAGTTCTGTTAACGGAATTGATGCTGTAACAGTTACTATTGAAGTAAATGTGTCAAGAGGTATTCGTTTTTTCCTGGTTGGACTTCCGGATATTGCTGTTAAAGAGAGCCAGCAAAGAATAGAGTCGGCCCTGCGTTCAATAGGTTTTCGCTGGCCCGGCAAACAGGTGGTTATTAATATGGCACCTGCTGATATCCGGAAAGAGGGGTCATCTTATGATCTTCCTCTTGCCATGGGAATCCTGGCAGCTGATGAAAAGGTGATAAATGATGACATTGAATCTTATCTGATGACGGGAGAACTTTCCCTTGATGGTACACTTCAACCTGTAAAAGGAGTTTTGCCAATAACATTAAGAGCGAGGGAAGAGGGATTTAAGGGTGTTATTGTCCCAATGAAAAATGCCAGGGAAGCTGCTGTAGTAAGTGACCTGGATGTATATGGAATGGATAAACTTAGCGATGTTGTGGATTTCTTTAATGGTACACGTCAATTTGAAACTGTAAAGGTTGATCTTCTTGAGATATTTTCAGAGGAGGCTAACAAGTATGAATATGATTTTTCTGATGTGAAGGGACAGGAAAATGTTAAAAGAGCACTTGAAGTTGCTGCTGCAGGTCATCATAACCTGATTATGATCGGGCCTCCGGGTTCAGGGAAGACCATGCTTGCAAAAAGACTCTCCACGATAATGCCTCCACTGACGCTCGAGGAGGCTCTGGAAACTACAAAAATCCATTCTGTGGCAGGTAAGATTGATAGCAATACTGCATTAATGACTAAGAGACCCTTCAGGTCACCACACCATACAATTTCCGATGTTGCTCTCGTTGGCGGAGGTACCTTCCCGCAACCCGGAGAGATATCCCTTGGTCATAACGGTGTCCTGTTTCTCGATGAACTGCCAGAATTCAAACGCTCTGTCCTTGAAGTCATGAGACAACCTCTTGAAGACAGAGTCATAACGATTTCAAGAGCAAAATCAACTGTCGATTATCCTGCAAGTTTTATGCTCGTGGCAAGTATGAATCCCTGTCCCTGTGGTTTTCATAACCACCCTGAAAAAGAGTGTGTTTGTTCCCCGGGTATGGTACAGAAATACCTGAACAGGATCTCCGGCCCCCTCCTTGACAGAATAGATATTCACATAGAAGTAGTGCCGGTTAATTATGAAAAGCTTTCAGATTCAGGGAACATTGAAAAATCATCAGATGTACGTGAAAGGGTTGTGCGGGCAAGAGAGATACAGACAAAACGGTTTAAATCAGTAAAAGGTATCTATTCAAATGCACAGATGACTTCATCAATGCAGAGGAAATACTGCCAGCTGGATGAAGGTAGTGGCCGGCTTTTGAAAACAGCAATGGAACTAAGAGGACTCTCTGCACGGGCTTATGACAGAATACTTAAAGTAGCAAGAACCATTGCCGATCTTGCTGATTCCGGGAATATTACAACCGAGCATATCTCCGAAGCAATAAATTATCGAAACTTAGACAGAGAAGGATGGGCCGGATGACAGTTTTAAGATTTTTAACCACAAAGTTGAGAGTCAATTTATTTTTATACTGTTAATAGTCTTCTGAATCTCTTCCCTGCGGTTTTTAAGATCTGTTATAATATGTTTACCGGTTATGGATTTAATACCATATCTCAATGTACCGAGCCGTTCCCGGAAGATCTCCCGGTAATACAATACCAGATACCCGAGCAGCGGGACCAGCAAGCCGAGGAGAAACCCTGTCAGGCCTGCAAAAACAGCCGCAAGAATAATAATAAGCGGGAAATAGATAAGATACAATACAGTTCCGGAACTTACATATACCGAGCTGTAAAAACGCAGATCCTTAATTAACCTGTCGCATATTGACTTTGGTACAAGGAAGGGGATCAGGTTGCTGATATACCCTGCAAGGAAAACCGGAAAACCCGCAATGACAGCAAAATATCTCAATAGACCCCAGTCGAGCTTTCTTGCAAAATTTTCATCTTTCAGCCCTGCAGCTTTAAGCTTATCAATGTAAGTGCGGACTTTTGTATTCAGTGATTCAAGTTGCTCCGGCGATGCTTTTGAAAGATAATTAATCTTGTCGGCAACTCTTTTTTCCATAATTCTTCTGTCGTCATTATCAAAACGCCATCGAAAAAAGGGCAGGATCATATTATTTCTTCCCATTTTAAGAAGCTGTTCTGCTATCCAGTCATTTTCAGGATTCTCAATTATTATTACCTCTTCCCGCAACCCTTCTTCACATTTATTGTTAAAGGCAAGCAATGCCTTTGCAGGATGTTCTTTATACACATCTGTAAATTCTTTGATGCTGAAAGAATCGTGGAAGTTGATCATGACCTCCCTTCGAAACCGTGCAGGGTATGTATAATTTATACCCACCGGAACTATATTTACATCCAGTCCGAACTTCTCCTCAGCCCCGAAAGCAAGACGGGCTGTCCCTTTTCTAAGCTTCTGAAGCCGTTTCTCCTGTACACATAATCCTTCGGAGAACATTATGAAATTTCCATTTTTTTGCAGGATATCATATATACCGGTGAATGTTTCAAGATTTTTATGCACGTTCTCAAATCCCTCTTCAATCCTGTATACAGGAGCGACATTCAGTTCCCGCAGACAGAACCTGGCTATTTTTTTCCTGAACATATCTGCCCGCATGGTGAAATGTATCGGCTGTGGCAGATATGACCCAATAAGTATACCGTCCATGAATGAATTCTGGTGATTGCCGACAAAAAGCAAAGGTTTCTCAAGAGGTACTTTTTTCAGGTTTGAATAAAATATACGTCTGAAAAATACCCTGAAGGTAAACGGAGGCAGAATATATTTTAAAAACCTGGAAAACATATAAATATGATTATTTATACCAATTTTATTATGCAGGCAAGGTATGAATAAAACCGGTTAAGTTCATGGGTATTAAATCTTATTCTTCATTTGTATTTTCATCTCAGGTTATTAAATCTTGCTAAATAAACACTCATTCTAATGAGTTTTGTTGTTACAATTTCTTATTTTGCAGAGTCATCTTTTTTTTTCTAACTTTGATATTCCTTTAATTTACTGGTTCTTCTTTTAATGGAACTCACAAAAAAACTCAGGGATAAAATGATGAAGGAACGCCTCATGTTTGTATACAGAGGCGTTGTTACACGTGATAATTCTGTTCCGCTGCTCATGTTACTTGAGAAGGAGATGGAAAATTCAGAATTCGGGTTTATCGGGAGGAAAAGACTTTTTATGTTTGTTCTTGAAAGCCTGCAGAATGTTTCAAGACATAGTGATGGAAGTCAGCATGCAAGAATGTCGCTTGTCATCTATTCAAAGGTAGCTGATGGATATACTGTTACAACTGCGAATGTAATTTCAAGCTCCAATATTGAGGAGCTTAAAAAGAGACTGGATGAAATAAACAAACTTGAAACAAATGAAATAAGATCAGTCTACAGGCAGATGCTAAGCAATTCCGAATTCAGCAACAAGGGGGGAGCCGGATTGGGACTTATCGAAATGGCAAAAAAAACAGGGAATAAGCTTGATTATGATTTCGTTCCGCTCGATGATATAAATTCATATTTTATACTGAGCAAAACTGTTGATTCTGAGGGCGTTGGAATCCATTTCGGTGAGGAAGAAAGACCTTTCCGGGGAAAAGCTGTTGCACAGCTTGAAAGAATAATGGAATCAAATAATATTTACCTGATATGGTCGGGGCATCTTACACATGAAGTAGGAAAAGAGGTAATATCGTTTACGGAAGCTCAGCTTAATACGGATGATGTAAAGTCAAACCTCCGGAAACGGGTCTTCAGTATATTGGTTGAGATTCTTGAGAATGTAGCAAAATATAGTCCGGGTGTCGAACCGGAAGATAAATTTGGTATGCCAATCGCTATGATAAGGATGAAGGGCAAGACATATTATCTGACAACCGGAAATCTTATTCCCAATTCAGAAGTCGCTGACCTGAAAGATAAAATTGATACCGTTAATAAATATGATAAGCAGGGATTGAAAGAATTCTACAAGAGATCACTTTCAGACCAGACATCGGGTGTAAACAGTACCGGTAATATGGGGCTTATTGATATGGCCAGGAAATCAGGAAAGAAGCTTGAGTATGAGTTTGAAAAGGTCAATGACCTTTATTCCTATTTTATTCTTACAGTAAAGGTTGAAGATAAGGACGTCTAGGATAATGTCTTAAGAACAAGATTGTTACCATTCCATACAGCATAACTGCTGTGAGTAATCCAGTCTCCCAGAAATACTATTTCAGATCCGGTATTCATTTTATGGGTCATTGCAAGATGGCGGTGTCCAAAAATGAAAAAATCTATCTCTTCCGTCTTACAGACATTACAGGCATATCTTATAAGATCCTCTTTTTCTTCACCCAAAAAATCTGTGGTGATCCCTTTGCCCAGCCTTGAACTTAATGACCAACGGTGTCCGAATCCCATACCCAGAGAAGGGTGAAGAGCTGAATATAGCACCCTGAGAGGTTTGTTATGGAATATCTTTAAAAGTACCTTAAGCCCGATGTTCTGTGAACCAAGGCCTTCACCATGAGCAAGGTGAAATCTCTTACCGTTAAATGTTGCTGTCAGAGGATCTGTATGCAGCTTCATACCACACTCTTTGGAAAGGTAATCCCTGATCCACATATCATGATTTCCTGTAAAAAAATGTACCTGTATTCCCGAATCAGTAATAGATGATATTGTACCAAGGAAACGTGTAAATCCGCGTGGTACAACAAGTTTATACTCCCACCAGAAATCAAAAACATCTCCTAAAAGGAATATTTCCTTAGCCTGGGGTGCTATATCATTAAGCCACGCAACAACTTTCTTCTCACGCTCAATGGGCGGTGTACCTGTTTTTAAACCAAGGTGAAAATCGGATGCGAAGAATATTTTCCCGGTATCAGCCACGATCAAAGTTATTGATTGAAAATCTGTTTAAGTTTTATTTGAAGATTTCTGCCATGAAGGTTCGATGCAATAATATTTCCTTCAGGATCGTAAAGATAGTTGGCAGGAAGACTTTTTACATTATAAAGCATTGCATTTCTTGGATTTGAAGGATCATCTTCCCTTGTATTTATCCATGGGAGTTCATCAAACCTGACTGCTTTTTTCCATGCCTCTTCATCTTTATCAAGATTAATCTGATAAATCACAAAACCCAGGCGGTTGTATCTTCTGTAAAACTCTTTAAGCTGAAGATTATCTGCGATGCAATCTCTGGACTGAGCAGACCAGAAAGATAGAAGAACATATTTTCCCTTGAGCGATGAAAGAGCAATTCTCTTTCCGTTTATATCAAGCAGATCCGGATTGAGATGAACTTCCGGCATTGAATTTGCCGTCATCTGTAGCTTCCTTGAGGTAAACAGGTTCATCTCTTTTTCAAAATTGCTTATCAGGGCTTTTGTGTGTTTTGAATTCGGGTAATGATATCTGAGAGAATCCGATACAATTTTCAGGTACTGCAGATCCCTTGTATCATAAAGAACATAAGTCTCATTGTCGATCTGCTGATAAAGTGCTTTAATAGCCGAAAGAGAGGTTAAGTTTTCCAGAATAAATGCGATATTGAATTTCCTCTGCTCTTTTACAAGATCAAGATAGGCCTTTTCAATGAGAGGGCTCTTAGTTTCAAATTCCGGTTCGCCTGATGCCTTTTCGTAAAGTGTACTCAGTGAATCCAGTTTTCTTTTCGTATCCAGCAACTTTAAATCAAGAACCTGCATCTGTTCTGAACCTTTGGATCCGGTCACAGTGTAGTCTTCGTAAAGATTTTTGCTACTGAATGCGATGTTTATTCTTTCACCCGGTTCAGCAAGCAGATTGGCAAAATTTACATTGGAATGGCCCACCTGGTAAAAATCAGGTTCTATGGCGTCGATTTTGAAAATGAAATTACCCTTTCTGTTTATTTTTGAAGAGTCAAGGAGTACAGGTATATTAATATCTACCTTGCTGAGATACATATAATCCTGAGTTTTATTTTTTACTGAACCTTCAATAATGATATAATTCTTTTTACATCCGGAAAAAACCAGCAACAGGATGGACAGTATTATGTATTTTTTCATTTATAAATTTATTGTAAGATCATAAAATATTAAATCAAGACTTAATTAATAAAAATCCCGGCCAGCTTATTTTGTAAAGCTTCTCCCCTGAGTCCGGAGGCAATAATATTTCCCTCCCTGTCAATAAGGAAATTTGCCGGGATAGATTCAATTTTTAAAAGTGGAACTACTACTGAGCTCCAGTATTTAAGATCACTGACATGTATCCATTTTTCAAGTCTATCCTCATTAATACCCTTGAGCCATGCATCACGGGTTTTATCGAGAGAGACCTGGTAAATCTCAAATCCTTTGTCATGGTAAAGATCATATACTCTGACAAGGTTGGGATTTTCTCTTCTGCAGGGACCGCACCATGCAGCCCAGATATCCAAAAGTACTACGGAACCCCTTGTTGATGATAACAGGATAGTATCTCCATCAGGATTTGGTAGCGCTATCTCAGGTGCTTTTCCCATAGCTGGCACCATACCGGAAGAAAAGGAGTCTTCAACAGAACCGGCTGAGATCAATTCGCTTACCTGTCTGTGGAGTGATTTAACCAATTCATATTCAGGGTACTTTAATGAAAGAGATGAATCTACCTTAATATAATATTTAAGGTCCTTCTGTGGATGCAGAATATATTCCCCGGGAGCCACCTGCTGGTAAAGGGCGACCAGGCTTACCAGGGAATTGATATTTTCGTCAATATATTTTTTTGTGTACAGGTTAATATCGATAAGGTATGATTTTGCCATGCTGTCGAGCCTTTCCATAACAAGTTGAAGCTCGGGTTTGTTAAGATTTTGCATGTAAATATCGCTCAGTTCAGATAGTTTGTTAATTGTATTGCGGAGCTCCCGATTGTAAGATGCCATCAGTTCGCTGTTCTTTGACCCGGTCAGGGTAATTGGATAATTAAGGGAGTCCTGGTATGCTGTCAGATTAATAATTTCACCAGGTTCAAGTAACAATGTCAGAAAATTTGAATTATCAGTTTTAATAAGGTAGAAGGAGAGGAAGTCAATTTTCAGTGTAAGATGGAATGAACCATCTTCGGCTATATGAACAGAATCAACTGTAATAAGTTCATTTCCTTTTAGTTCGTCGAGAAAAATATACTTGTCTGAAGTTGCATTTAATAGTTTGCCATTTATTTCATTTATATTATTTTTGCAGCCTGAAATTGCCAGACTGGCAATGAGGAACAATAATAGTATCCTGTTCATTTATGAGCTATTAATTGATAATTATTTAAAATTATTGAACTGCAAAGTTATTCTTTTTTTATTGCCGGGAGGCTGGCTGAAAAGTAAATTTTAACCTTATAATAGGTTTGCATTGTTTAATATTATTATTTAACTTAATAAACTTTTTATTTACTACTGAAAGGATTTTGTTTATGAGCTACATTAAGTTTGATAAGTGTCAGATTGTTAATCTTGAGTATTCGCTGGGACGGGAAATATTAAGAACAAACAGGGCGGGATCCTATGCATCGACAACGATTGTGGAATGCAATACCCGTAAATATCATGGATTGCTTGTTTGCCCTGTGGATGAGCTTGGTGGAGACCGGTTTGTTCTTTTGTCTTCTCTTGATGTGACCATTGTCAATAATGATAAAAGCTTTAATATAGGGATTAGAAAATACAAAAGCGATTATTTCAGTCCCAAAGGGCATAAATACGTTGAAGATTTTGAAACAGAGATCATCCCTATGCGGATTTTCAGAGTTGGGGGTGTTTTGCTGAAGGTTGAAAGACTGCTTGTTCATTATGAAGAACAGTTAATCGTCAGATATACTGTCATGGAAGCTTCAGAACCGATGAAGCTTCAGATAAGACCATTACTTGCATTTCGTAGTATTCATGAACTTACTCATGCAAATTTGGCCGCAAATATTAAATCCGAACCGGTTAAGAATGGAATCAAATCCAAACTCTATGAAGGATTCCCATGGTTGCATATGCAATTTTCTTCTCCTGTAGATTTTGTTCCTGTTCCCGACTGGTATCTTGGAGTTGAATATCTGGAAGAACAAAAAAGAGGTTATGATTATTCAGAAGATCTTTTTACTCCGGGGTTTTTTGAGCTGGAAGCAAAGAAGGGTGATAGTATAGTGTTTTCTGCCTCTACAAAAGAAGAAAATACAGCGGGATTAAAAGCAAAATTCACAAAGACAGTTGCAGGGAAAACTCCCCGTGACTCTTTTATCAACTGCCTGAGAAATGCAGCCCAGCAATTTGTTGAAAAGCGTGGTGAAGATACACTCTTAATAGCAGGATACCCTTGGTTCGGAGCATGGGGGAGAGATACATTTATATCCCTTCCGGGTATTGCGTTAGCCAGGCAAAAACTTACACTGTACAGGGATGTTCTTGATACACAGGTGAGAAGAATGAAGGATGGACTTTTCCCAAATTTGGGATTAGAAGGGAACTATGCTTTCAATTCTGTTGATGCCCCTTTATGGTTCTTCTGGGCATTGCAACAATATGTTATTAATGGAGGATCCGATTGCTGCCAGCGTTATGGTGAGGCTGCCAAATCGGTTCTGAATGCTTATAAATATGGTACCGCATTCAACATTCATGTACGCGACAACGGCCTTGTATATGCTGATGCTCCCGGAAAAGCTCTTACATGGATGGATGCTGTTGTCAATGGGATTCCCGTAACACCGAGAAGGGGCTATGCAGTAGAAATAAATGCATTGTGGTACAATGCTGTTTGCTTTACCCTAGAAATGGCAAAGGTTGAAAAGGATAAAGCTTTTATAAAAGAATATGAGTATTTACCGGAACTGATAAAGAAATCATTTATTGAGATGTTTTGGGATGAGAATAAGGCTTACCTGGCCGACTACGTAAATGATGACGAGGGAAGCAATTTCTTTGTAAGACCAAATATGGTAATAGCTGTATCTTTACCCTATTCGATGCTTGATAAGGAACAGATGAAAAAGGTTCTGGATGTTGCAGATAAAGAGCTTGTTACACCAAGAGGCCTAAGGTCTCTTTCACCAGCCGACAGGTTGTACAAAGGAACCTATGCAGGTGATCAGAAAGAAAGGGATAACGCTTATCACCAGGGAACAGTCTGGCCATGGCTGGTAGGGCCATTCTGTGAAGGATGGTTAAAGTTATACGGTAAGCAGGGTATTCAGAAAGTAGAGGATCTTATTTATGGATTTGAAGAGGTGATGGCGGAACATGGTGTAAGTACTCTGTCGGAAATACACGACGGTGATCCCCCACATGCACCCAGGGGTGCAATATCACAGGCCTGGAGTGTTGGCGAGGTATTAAGGATTATAGATCTCCTTGAAAGTAAATATTCAAATCTTTAAAGGAAGAAAAGATGCGTGTGTTAATGTTTGGGTGGGAATTTCCACCCCATATTTCAGGGGGGCTCGGTACTGCCAGCTTCGGTTTGACAAAAGGTATGTCAAAGCTGGACAACCTGGAAGTCATCTTTGTTGTTCCAAAGGCATGGGGAGATGAGGAAGAAAGCGTTGGTCGACTTATAGGAGCAAATAAAGTACCGGTCGCTTATAAACAGATCTATTATAAAGGATTCAGGAGTCCTGTTGAAAAAATTGAGGTTTCATCTAAAATAATCCCATATGTCGATCCGCAAGATTTCTGGAAACTGATTAAATCGGAAATAAGCGGACACAGACTGTTTGTTCAGACAAACAACAAGGGAATGATCGATTTTTCAGGTAAATACGACAGTAATTTGCTTGATGAGATCTATAAATATTCCATTGTAGCATCTGTGATTGCCGAAGAAAATGAATTTGATATTATTCATGCACATGATTGGCTTGCCTATCCTGCAGGAATAGCAGCCATGGAGGTTTCAGGAAAACCGTTGGTAATACATGTACATGCCACAGATTTTGACAGAAGCGGTGGTAATGTAAATCCTGATGTATACCGTATTGAAAAAAGCGGCATGGATGCAGCATCCAAAATAATAACGGTCAGTAACCTCACACGCGACATTGTAATCAATAAATATAATGTTCACCCTGATAAGGTAGAAACGGTCTACAATGCCGTTGAACCTGTTACTGTTTATGAGGATCCGGAAATGAAAAAGGGATTCGATGAAAAGGTAGTTACATTTCTTGGAAGGATTACTCTTCAGAAGGGACCGGAATACTTCATCGAAGCAGCCCACCGGGTCTTAAGGGTAATGAACAATGTAAGGTTTGTGATGGCTGGTTCAGGCGATATGATGGACAGGATGATGAGAAGAGCAGCATCGCTCAAAATTACTGACCGTTTCCATTTTACAGGATTTCTGCATGGAAGGGAAGTTTTTACAATGCTGGCGATGAGTGATGTGTATATAATGCCCTCAGTATCAGAGCCATTTGGCATATCCCCACTGGAAGCCATGCAGTCAAATGTACCGGTAATAATCAGCAAACAATCCGGAGTTGCTGAAATACTTACACATGCAGTTAAAACTGACTTCTGGGACATTGATGCAATGGCCGATGCGATCTATGGTATTCTTAACTATCCTGCTCTGGCACATATGTTTATCAGAAACGGCAAGGAAGAGGTTATCAGGCTTAAATGGGATAACTCGGCAAAACATGTTAAGGATATTTATGAAAGAGTGATTTGGAATAAATAGTATTAAAATATGAGAGCAGCAGGTAAAAAAGCAATCTGCCTGTATTTTCAGGTACATCAGCCTTTCAGGCTGAAACGTTACAGATTTTTTGACCTTGGGCATGATCATTATTATTATGATGATTATTCGAATGAGTCAATAATGAGAAAAGTTGCAGAGAAATGTTATATCCCTGCAAATAAGATAATATTGGATCTCATTAACAAACATAAAGATAAGTTTAAAGTAACCTTTTCTCTGTCAGGAACAGTAATAGATCAATTCAGACTATATGCACCCGAAGTACTAGATTCATTCAGGGAGCTTGCAGAGACAGGAATGGTGGAATTTCTTGCCGAGACTAATTCTCATTCACTGGCATCCCTGAAAAGCAGGGAGCAGTTTGAAGAACAGGTAAAGATCCACAGGGAGATGATAAAAACATACCTGAACGTTGAACCTAAATCATTCAGAAATACTGAGTTGATATATTCCGACCAGATAGGTGAATGGGTTGCAGATATGGGTTTCAAGTCAATGCTGACAGAAGGGGCAAAACATGTACTGGGATGGAAAAGCCCCAATTATTTATACTGTAACTCAATAAATCCACGATTGAAAGTACTGCTCCGGAATTTTGTATTAAGCGATGATATAGCCTTCAGATTCTCAAATAAAAGCTGGAGCGCATGGCCTCTGACAGCAGAAAAATATGCTTCATGGATCAGTAAACTTAGTCCCGGCAGTGAACTGATAAATATATTTCTCGACTATGAAACGTTTGGTGAACATAACTGGAAGGAAACAGGTATATTCGATTTTCTTAAGCATCTTCCCGGAGCCATCCTTAAGAAGACCCCATTTAGATTTATGACACCTGCAGAAGTTGCTGAGGCATTACAGCCTGTCTCTGCCATAAGTGTTCCTTCACCTATCTCGTGGGCCGATGAAGAACGTGATATAACTGCCTGGATGGGTAATGAATTACAGGTAGCTGCCCTCGATAAACTGTATGAATTATCAGATAAAGTAAAGATTTGTATTGACAATGAACAACTTAAAAAAGATTTTGAATACCTTCAGTCGAGTGACCACTTCTATTACATGGCTACAAAATTCTTTTCAGATGGCGTTGTTCATGCATATTTTAATCCCTATGAAACCCCATACGATGCATTTATGAATTACATGAATGTACTGAGCGATTTTGAAATAAGGGTCAACAGAAGCCTTCCTGCTGTTAATGACAAGGAACAACTCTCAAAACTTGAGGCTATACTATTGGAAAAGGAAAAAATCATTAAACAACAGTCAGCAGAAATAGAAAAATTTAAAAAACGAACTCCGAAAACAAAATCCGGACGCTCAGAATCTGCATCAAAAGAACTTAAAACCTCTTTACAGGAAATGGCTCATGAATTACTTTCTGAATCAAGCAAAAAAACTACTCCGGAAAAGAAACCAGCAACGGCTGCAAAACGAAAAGCGCCAGCTAAAGCAAAGAGTACCAAGGTAAATGGAACTAAAAAGAAAGCTGTTGCGAAAAAAACAGTATCCAAAAAAACTACATCAAAAAAAACCAGTGGCACAACAAAGAAAGCCAAGTAACTAAATTCTTGTATTAAGAAAAACATATCATGAAGGTTGATTTTATATTCGAAACCAGTTGGGAAGTATGTAATAAGGTAGGGGGTATACACACTGTCATTTCAACAAAGGCACTTAATATTGTTGATGAAATAGGTGATAACTATATACTTATTGGTCCGGATGTTTGGCGTGAGGAAGTAAAAAACCCCGAATTCATTCCGGATGAATCTCTCTATTCAGAGTGGAAAGGAAGAGCAGAATCAGATGGACTGAGGGTAAAGACAGGAAGATGGAATATTGCAGGTAAACCTGTTGTTTTTCTGATAGACTTTACTCCATATTTTGGACAACAAAATGAAATATTTGCACATTTCTGGGAGACCTACAAGCTTGACAGCATATCCGGACAGTGGGATTATGTTGAACCGGCTCTTTTTGGCTATGCTGCAGGTAAGCTTATAGAGAGTTTTACCTCTTTTTACCATGACCATCATAATATTGTTGCGCAATTCCATGAGTGGATGACAGGTACAGGAATCCTGTATCTTAAGAAACAGGTACCCTGGATCGCTACATCATTTACATCCCATGCCACAGTTTTGGGAAGATGTATTGCCGGAAACAACAGGCCGTTATATGGCAAGATGAAGGAGTATAATCCCGGGCAGATAGCCCGTGAATTCAATATTGTTGCCAAACAGTCACTTGAAAAACTCACTGCATCTATAGCCGATGTCTTTACAACAGTCAGCGGGATAACATCAAAAGAGTGCAGTCATTTTCTGGGGAAGGATGTCGACATAGTTACTCCAAATGGCTTTGAAGATTCATTTGTTCCGACAAGTGATGTTTTTGATGATAAAAGGGGTGATGCAAGGAACAGCCTGAAAAGTGTTGCAGAGGCTATTCTTGGATATACCCTGGATGACAATACTGTTTTTATCGTAAACAGCGGCAGGTACGAATTCAGAAACAAAGGAGTCGATATTTTCATTGATTCTCTGGGCCAGCTAAACAAATCGGATGATCTTAAAAAAGAGTGTGTGGCTTTTATTCTGATGCCTGCATACCATAAAGGGCCCAGGCAGGATCTGGTTAATATATTATATAATAACGGACCTGCAAATGGAGGCGACAGATATCTTACCCACAGTTTGCACTATCCTGATTCGGATCCGGTTCTTCAGCGTATTAAAGCAAATAACCTGAATAATGACCAGAAGTCAAAGGTTAAAATAATATTTGCTCCCTCCTATCTGAATGGTAATGACGGGATATTTAACTTATCATACTATGATCTGCTTATAGGATTTGACCTCTCTGTTTTTCCCTCTTACTATGAACCATGGGGGTATACACCTCTTGAGAGCCTTATGTTCTCAATCCCCACAGTTACAACCTTATTATCCGGATTCGGCCTTTGGGTACAGGAATATTTTGAGAATCCCGGCAATGGTATTGCACTGATCAAAAGGACTGATGATAATGAAAGCAAGGTTGTTACCGACATCAGGGATTTCATAATGACATTTATCGGACTCTCAGAAAATGAAATTCAGGAGGCAAGAGCTAAGGCACATGAGATATCAAGGATTGCAATGTGGAATTCGCTTGTAGAATATTATTTCAAGGCTTATGAAATTGCACTTGAGCACAGCAAATCCCGCAGGGAGGAACCAAGAGAGTTTGTAAGGTTTGTTGAAGCTCCGGGGGTACCTGTTCGAAAACCTCACCAGGTGCCTGTATGGAAAGATATATATGTTCAGAGTGATGTACCGGAGAAGATATCTTTTCTTAATACCCTGGCAAATAATTTATGGTGGTCATGGAATCCTGATGCTGAACATCTGTTCAAGAGAATGGATCCCAGTCTGTGGGAAGAAGTAAAGCATAATCCTAAACTTCTTCTCGAAAAAATTGACTATAAAAGGCTTCTGGTTCTTGAGGATGATGAAGAATTTGTTGCCGATCTTAATAAGGTCGATAAAGAATTCAGGGAATATATGAACCGTGAGGATGATCCTGAAAAACCATGTATAGCATACTTCAGTATGGAGTTTGGAATACACCCCTGTCTTAAAATATATTCAGGAGGACTTGGTCTTCTTGCAGGTGATTATCTTAAAGAAGCCAGCGACTCCAATCTACATATTATTGGGATTGGGCTTATGTACAGGTATGGTTATTTCAAACAAAAGATAGGTCCAAAGGGAGAACAGCTTGCAGTATATGAAGCAGAAGAATTTTCAAGGCTTCCAATCAACCAGGTAAAAGATAAGGATGGAAATAGCCTCGTTGTGAGTATTGTATGGCCGGGACGTACTGTAAAAATAAGGGTATGGGAGGCAATGGTCGGCAAAGTACGGCTTATACTCCTGGATACCGATAATGATGAAAATACACCTGAGGACAGGACTGTTACTCATTATCTCTATGGCGGAGATAATGAAAACAGACTGCGCCAGGAACTTGTTCTTGGAATAGGAGGGATGAGAGCACTTAATGCTTTGGGATTAAAACCAGATATTTTCCATAGTAATGAAGGCCATTCAGCTTTTATTAGCCTTGAAAGACTGAGAACAATGATCGAAGAGAATCATCTTACATTTTGGGAAGCCCTCGAAGCTGTAAGGTCAACAACGCTCTTTACAACCCACACACCGGTTCCGGCCGGTCATGATGCTTTTGATGAAGACCTGCTTAGAAAATATATATCTCATTATCACAGCAGGTTAAATATTACATGGGAAGAGCTCATGGCTCTCGGCAGATGCGAAGGTGATGCCGACAGGAAGTTCAATATGAGTTTCCTGGCAACACGTATGTCGCAGGAGGTTAATGGTGTCAGTAAGCTCCATGGTGAAGTGAGCCAGGGGATGTTCAATAAATTATGGCCAGGGTTTCTTAAGGAAGAACTTTTTATCGGGTATGTAACCAACGGGGTACATTATCCTACCTGGACAGCAACAGAATGGAAAGAGGTTTACAAAGAACTTACAGGGAGTATAAATTTTGACCAGACCGACAGATCACTTTGGGAAAAGCTATACACTGTAGACGATAAAAGAATCTATGAAATCAAAAAGGGACTAAAACAGAGTCTCTTCTCAAATATCAGAAAGAGACTCCAGACCAATATGATTGAGAAACACGTGAGTCCGCGTACACTTCTCAATATCAGCAGTCATCTTGATGAAAAGGCACTTACAATAGGTTTTGCCAGACGTTTTGCCACATATAAAAGGGCAACACTTCTGTTCAGGGATCTCGACAGACTTGATCGTATTGTGAATAATCCTGAACGACCGGTCCAGTTTATCTATGCAGGCAAGGCACATCCTCATGACGGAGGTGGTAAAGACCTAATTAAAAGGATATTCGAAGTTTCACAGATGCCCCAATTTGCCGGTAAGGTAATATTCCTTGAGAATTATGATATCGAAATGGCAAAATATCTTGTCAGAGGTGTCGATATTTGGTTGAATACCCCGACAAGACCACTGGAGGCATCAGGAACAAGCGGGGAAAAATCAGTGATGAACGGTACTATCCATTTCAGTGTTCTCGACGGTTGGTGGGTTGAAGGATACAGGGCCTTTGCTGGCTGGGCACTACCAATGAAAAGAACTTTTGATAATCAGGATCTCCAGGATGATGTGGATGCTGAAACAATCTATAATATGCTTGAATATGAAATAATACCCGCATATTACTCATTTGATGATAATGGTGTTCCTGTTGAGTGGATAAGCCTGATAAAGAATACAATGGTGAAAATAGCACCGGAATTCACAATGAAAAGACAGCTGGATGATTATTATGAGAAATATTATTCAAAACTGTTTGCCCGGGGAAAATATCTGATTCAAAATAATTTTGAGAAAGCAAAAGAGCTGTCAGCATGGAAAAAAACAATGATTGATGAATGGGATAATATTGAGGTTCTGAATTACAGTTTTGAGAAACCTGAAGAAAATGTATACCATTCAGGGCGAGATTACAAAGCAGAAATAGCCCTCAATGTCAAAAATATACCTAAAGAAAATGTTGGTGTTGAATTCATTATTACACACACGAGTAAACGGGGCGAACATGAATTTGTAGCAAGTGAAGAGTTTGAACTGGTAAGCTGTAAAAGTGGTAAATGTCTGTACAAAGCAATTCTTGTGCCTGAAAAAGCCGGAACATTCTCATATGGTATAAGGATTTATCCAAAACATAAAGACCTTCCGCACAAACAGGATTTCTACCTTCTGAGGTGGATCGACTAAATCTCGGTCACTCTTTTTGTTGATTCTTTTTTAAAGACAATAGCTGTCCTCGAAGGGAGATAAAGATAGAGATAAAAGGGGATATTAATTATCTGCCTGTCTGCTTTCTTGATTGAAGCATACAGAGTAGTTCTGTCAATACGGTCAAAACCTCCGAACTCAGGATTATCCGAATCCAGTACTATCCTGAATTTACTTTTTACAGGTATCCCGTAATCAGTGAATGACCTGACAGGATTAAAATTATAAACAAACAGCAAATCTCCTCTGATATATGCGATAACCTTATCATGATTGTTTTCATATATTCTCTCAATATAAGGTATATCAAGTATCCTGAAGTTATTATGAAGGCTTACCATTTCTTTGTCGAAATTGGCCAGGTAATGATATTTAAGATCTTTGTTATCAACAAGATGCCATTGTCTCCTGGCGTATTTATAGCTCCAGTTGTTTCCCTCACGCGGGAAGTCTATCCATTCAGGATGACCAAACTCATTTCCCATAAAATTAAGGTACCCTCCAGCTGATGTACTGAATGTAATAAGACGAATCATCTTATGTAAGGCAATGCCCCGGTCAATGGTAAAACTATGATACGATTTTGACATTCCGGTATACATTTCGGCATCTACCATCCTGAATATTAGTGTTTTATCACCTACCAGAGCCTGGTCATGCGATTCACAGTATGATATTATTTTCTCTTCCGGACGGTGTTGGGTAAGCTCATGCATAAGTGTTCCCATATTCCATTCTTCATCAGGGGTATCCTTAACAAGTTTTATCCAGAAATCGGGAACACCCATTGAGAGTCTATAGTCAAATCCATATCCCTTTTTGCCTGTACTCGCAGCAAGACCTGGCATTCCACTCATTTCCTCAGCTACAGTAAGTGCACCCGGCCTGAATTCATGAATCATTTTGTTGGCCAGATAAAGGTAGACCAGTGCATCTGTATCCTGTCCGCTATCAAAGTATTCATCATATTTAGTAAAGTTCTTACCAAGTCCATGATCATAATATATCATACTGGTCACTCCGTCAAAACGAAATCCGTCAAAGTTATACTCTTCAAGCCAGTAACGGCAATTTGATAACAGGAAATGTATAACATTATCTTTACCATAATCAAAACAAAGAGAATCCCATGCAATATGGTTTCTTCTTTCATTGGCATGGAAATACTGCCCGGGCGATCCGTCAAAAAGACCAAGACCTTCATTTGTGTTCTTCACAGAATGAGAATGAACAAGATCCATTATAACCCGCAATCCTGCTTTATGGGCAGTGTCAATGAGCTCTTTTAGTTCTTCAGGTGTTCCGAAACGCGATGACACAGCAAAAAAGCTGGAAACATGATATCCGAATGATCCGTAAAAAGGATGTTCCTGGATCGCCATCAGCTGGATAGTATTGTATCCTGCCCTGGCTATTATCGGTATGACATTTTCAGTAAATTCATGGTATGTGCCGGTTTTTTCCTCCTGGGTTGCCATGCCGACATGTGCTTCATAAATTACAGCAGTAGTAGCTTCATGATGATAGTTTTCAATCTCCCATTTATATGGTTCATCGGGACTCCAGACCTGTGCAGAGAAAATCTTGGTAATATCATCCTGTACCACTCTTTTTGCGTATGAAGGGATCCTTTCACCCTTCCCGCCCTTCCAGTGGACCGATAGTTTAAAAAGATCCTGGTGATTAAGTCTGTTCAACGGAAGAGTGATTTCCCAGTCACCATGTTCGTTTATTCTTCCCATTCTGTAATCAGGCCTCTCTTCCCATCCGTTGAAGGTGCCGATAATATAAATTTCCGTTGCATTGGGAGCCCATTCCCTGAAGATCCACTGATTTGAATCACGATGCAGTCCGTAATAAAAATGTCCCATTGCAAATTCTGAAAGAGAAGATTTTCCTATAAAATGCTTCTCTTTCTGAATGCATTGGCTGATACGTGCATCAATGATACCTGCAAACGGTTTCAACCAGCTATCAACATCATAAAAACTATCTTTACTCACAGATATAAAAATACAAAAACAAAATCATAATCTTATGTCATATCCCTGCGCTTTGTTAATTTTGCTGCACTAATTTTAATTTTATGGTTATTCATGAGGGATATGAGAATCTTGCCTTCACAGATCCTGTTGTAACTCTTGGGATATTTGATGGTGTTCATTCTGGTCACAGGAAACTACTTGATCACCTTGTTTCATGTGCCGGGAAGACAAACAGCGAATCAATCGTTATAACATTCCATCCCCATCCACGACTGATTCTTGAAAAAGAGATCCAAAAGATCTTCTTTCTGACTACACTGGAAGAAAAAAAGACACTTATGGAAAAAGCTGGTGTTGATCACCTGATAATAATAAACTTTACACAACAGTTCAGCAGGATGAAGGCCTGTGATTTTATTGAAAAAATACTTGTAAAAAAGATAAGCACAAGATATCTTATTGTAGGTCATGATCATCATTTAGGCCACAGCGGTGAGGGTAACTATGATACTATAATGAGATGTGCCCGGTCATTTAATTTCAGGGTTGAGAAGGTAGAAGGTTTCAGAACAGGAAAAGAAACTGTAAGCTCATCATTAATACGGGAAGCATTATTGATAGGGCAGCTGGATGCTGCAAATAAATGGCTGGGGTACTGTTATTCACTAAAAGGCAAGGTTATAGAAGGGAAGAGACTGGGGAGAAAGTTAGGATTCCCCACTGCAAATATCAAACCTTGTGATGGTAATAAACTTATTCCTTCCGATGGAGTATATGCTGTGGAAATAATGATAGATACCGGTAAGCTTCCAGGGATGCTTAGCATAGGAAGGAATCCCACAGTTAATAAAGAGCCGGGGACAAGATCAATTGAGGTTAATATCTTCAATTTTACTGACAACATATATGAAAGGGAAATTGAATTAATATTCAGATACAGGCTGAGGGATGAAATAAAGTTCGATAATACTGAACAACTTGCCAGGCAGATGGTAAAAGATAAAGAGAGGGCAATGCAATTGCTTAAGTAAACAAAGTTGGATTTTAATTACCTTTGCTTTTTTTTAAAATCATGATCATGGAAATAGTTACGGAAAAAAATATTCGATATAAGGTAAGGGATATCTCGCTTGCTGAATCAGGGCGAAAGGAGATCGAAATAGCGGAGAAAGAGATGCCGGGACTTCTGGCTATCAGGAAGAAGTACTCTTCAGAAAAACCATTGAAAGGGGCAAGGATTACAGGGTCACTGCACATGACAATTCAGACAGCTGTTCTGATAGAGACTCTGATTGAACTTGGAGCAGATGTCAGGTGGGCAAGCTGTAATATTTTTTCAACCCAGGACCATGCAGCTGCAGCAATTGCTGCAAAGGGTATTCCGGTTTTTGCATGGAAGGGAGAGACACTTGAAGAATATTGGTGGTGTACTGCCCAGGCGCTTTCTTTCCCGGGAGGTAAGGGTCCTAACCAGATAGTTGATGACGGTGGAGATGCCTCGCTTTTGGTGCATCTTGGATATAAAGCAGAAAATAATCCTTCAATTCTCGATAAAAAACCTGCAAACAGGGAAGAAGCCATAATTTTCTCCACACTTAAGAAAATACTTAAAAATGAGCCGGGTAAATGGCATAGTGCGGTAAGTGAGATGAAAGGAATATCAGAGGAGACAACGACAGGTGTTCACAGATTATATCAGATGCTTGAAAAAAATGAGCTGCTTGTACCTGCCGTTAATGTCAACGATTCAGTCACAAAATCAAAATTTGACAACCTTTATGGATGTCGTGAATCACTTGCTGATGGCTTGAAAAGGGCAACAGATGTGATGATTGCAGGGAAAGTGGTTGTTGTTTGCGGATATGGAGATGTAGGGAAAGGATCAGCAAAATCGATGCGTGCTTATGGTGCCAGGGTGATTATTACAGAAATTGACCCTATCTGTGCACTACAAGCTGCAATGGAAGGATTTGAAGTTAAAACTGTTGAAGATGCTCTTGTTGAGGGAAATATTTTTGTAACAGCAACAGGCAATAAGGATGTTATCACTGTGGAGCATATGAAAAAAATGAAGGACCAATCGATTGTATGCAATATAGGTCACTTTGATAATGAAATACAGGTTGACAGTCTGAATGATTTAAAAGATGTGAAGAAAATACAAATTAAGCCGCAGGTGGATAAATACATGTTCCCTGACGGACATGCAATATTTATTCTTGCCGAAGGCAGACTGGTAAACCTGGGATGTGCCACAGGACATCCTTCATTTGTGATGAGTAACTCATTCAGTAACCAGACTCTTGCCCAGATTGATCTTTGGAAGAATGATTATAAAATAGGAGTTTACAGGCTTCCAAAACATCTGGATGAAGAGGTTGCCAGATTACACCTTGACCAGCTTGGAGTCAGACTTACAAAATTGACAAAGGAACAATCGGATTATATAGGAGTACCACAGACAGGTCCCTTTAAACCGGAACATTACAGATATTAGGTAAAATGTACTCACCCCCTTGGGAGGATGAGTACGTGCATATTTTAATCATTCCAGACACTCAGGTATCTTCCGTCAAACCTTGTCTTATAATTCTTCAGGGGATATTGACCTGGCCCCGAAACAGGCGTTCCGAAAGCTGAAAGTGCATATACTGTACTGCAACGGGGACAAACAGCCTGGGTAAAATCCACGTTTACTTTGATACTTAACCCATTAACTGCATAATCATGAGGGCATGTGAGATCATATGCATTAAATTCATCGGGTAGTGACCTGTAAACGAGAATACCGTTATTGTCGAAACCGGCAGCTTTGTCGCCCCAGTTGTTGGTCTGGGAAGTGATAATTACATGATTACCTATTGCAGCAAGATCAGAAAAAAGAATATCTCCGGTAATATCCATGTAAAAATTCACATAAACATCAGGAATTACATCATTTTTATTCTTTTCACATGAGAGAGAGAAAAGGATAAATAAGGTAAAAAACAAAAAATATTTTATTTTTAAGACTTTAATCATTCAGAGGTTATTGATAGTACAAAATTAATGTTACTGTATAAATAAAACGAAATTTTAATTAAGAATATTATAAATAAAACAAAATGAACAGGTTATTCCTCATATTTACTTTATTGATACTTACATCGGGTCTGACATTTACCAAAACTTTACCTGAAAATAAAACTAAAACAGAATCTGAGAGAAGCAGTGTATATTTTAGTCCCCAATCAAAAAAAGCGAAAAAAAAGATCAAAAAACCACAAAGTGCAAGAAGGGCTCAGAAGCTGCAGGCAAAGAAGGAAAAAGAGCAGAAACGTGATTCTAAAAAGTACGGTGAGGAGAACCGCAAAAGATCATTAGAAATTCAGACACCTGAAGTAAGAGAACGTATGAAACAAAATGTAAAGAATGCAAATTCCAATTATAAGGATAAAAGAAAAACAACTACTTCAAGAGCCAGAAGGGCCAGGAAAAAATACAAATAATCAAAATACTTTCTTGTCATTCTGTAAACAACTAATTTTCAGCTTTTTTTTGTACTTTTTTAAATAATTTATTATATTTGTAGATGAAGAGTTCCGGAATTCCCGGGATTCTTCCTTTTTTTAAAACAAGCAAGGGAAAATGTCTGAGGTATTATATGTAACGGAAGAGGGTCTTGAAAAGCTTAAAGAAGAGCTTGACAATCTAAGGACTGTTGAGAGACCTCAAATTGCCCGTATGATAGCAGATGCAAGGGACAAAGGCGACCTTACCGAGAATGCAGAATATGCAGCTGCCAAAGAGGAACAGGCTATGCTTGAGATGAAAATCGCCAGGCTTGAGGATGTTATTGCCAGGTCAAGGATAATTGACGAATCTAAAATTGATACATCAACAGTCAGAATTCTTAATAAGGTGAAAATAAAAAACAAGAAGAATAACAGTGTGATGGAATATCAGATTGTTCCTGAAAGTGAAGCTAATTTCAAAGAGGGCAAAATTGCTGTCAGTTCACCAATAGCAAAAGGACTGATGGGTAAAAAAGTAGGAGAGACTGCCCAGATTACTGTGCCTGCAGGAACAATTCCTTTTGAAATCATCTCTATATCAGTGTAATATTCAGCTAATGGCAACAATCTTTACAAGAATCATTAACGGGGAGATCCCCTGTTATAAAATTGCTGAAGATGAAAATTATTTTGCCTTTCTTGATATTAATCCTTTGAAGGCCGGGCATACTCTCGTGGTTCCTAAACAGGAAACTGATTATTTTTTTGATCTGGAAGATGATCTTCTGGCAGGATTGATAGTTTTTTCAAAAAAAGTGGCAAAAGCCATTGAATCGGTTATTCCATGTAACAGGATAGCTATGGCAGTTGTTGGCCTTGAGGTTCCTCACGTCCATGTACACCTTATTCCGATGGATACAATGAATGATGTGAACTTTAAAAATCCAAAACTTAAATTCACTCCTGAAGAATATACTGAAATCGCTGAGAAAATCAGAAAGAGAATTTTGTTTGATTAATTATACATACTTACCCCCTTTCTTTTTCCCCCTTTTAACCTTCGCTTTATTCCCTGTAATTTCATATCTTTATACAGTATAATTCAGCTCGCTGCATGAGTTATCTGTATGATCTTTGGGATGATTTTATTAGCCTTCTGTTTCCAAGACTATGTTATGCCTGTGGTAATAATCTGCTTAGAAACGAAGAGCTGATCTGTACCGAGTGTTATGTTTTGATACCCAGAACTAATTATCACATTGAGAGAAACAATCCGGTGGAACAATTATTCTGGGGAAGATGCAGGATTGAAAAGGCAGCAGCCTTCTCATTCTATAACCGGGGCAGTCGCATAACGGCACTTATACATAACCTTAAATATAAAGGTATCAGGGATGTTGGTTACAGACTTGGAGAAATGTATGGCTCAGTACTTAAAAACTCAGGCTTCACTTCAGATATTGATATAATAATTCCTGTTCCTCTTCATCCGGCAAAGCAGCGGATAAGAGGTTTCAACCAGAGCGAAATAATATCACAGGGTATTTCAGCATCTACTGATATCCCTGTTGATATTAATTCACTTTCCAGAAAGAATCTTTCTTCCACTCAGACAAAAAAGTCGCGGTACGATAGATGGACAAATGTAGAGGGGATCTTTTGTGTGAATGGAGTAAAAAATATAAGTAACAAACATATTTTACTTGTGGATGATGTTATAACCACCGGATCCACTATTGAGTCATGTGTTACAGAACTTCTTAATGCAGATGGTGTTAAGGTAAGTGTTATAGCTCTTGCTGTGGCTCTTCTCTGAAAGGAAGTGTCATTTGACTCTTCCGGGGTTTTTATTCATGAAATCTTTCCAGCCTGAATAGGTTTTCTCACCCTTTAGTGAACCTGACTGGAAAAAATGGCACAAAGCTGCTGCCAGACCATCAGTAGCATCAAGTTTCATTTCCTGGCCTTTAAATTTAAGGATGCTTGCCAGCATTGCTGCAACCTGTTCCTTGGATGCTGCTCCCTGTCCGGTAATCGACATTTTAATTTTTCTGGGGGCATATTCGTAAATTGGAAGTGAACGGGAAAGAGCCGCTGAAATAGCTGCTCCCTGGGCCCTGCCAAGTTTCAGCATTGATTGTACATTTTTCCCATAGAAAGGAGATTCAATTGCAAGTTCATCAGGATGATATTCATCTATGATCCCAATTGTTCTTTCAAAGATATGTTTCAATTTGATATAATGATCACTTAGCTTTGACAGGTCAACAACACCAATAGCAATAACTTCGGGCTTATTCCCTGAGATCCTTATCACTCCATAACCGGTTATATTTGTTCCGGGATCAATTCCAAGGATTATTCTCTCTTGTCCTTTCACAATACCCATGGTAATAGCTGACTTTATTTCTTAATCACAAATGTGTTATTAACCTGGGATGGTTTTTCAGGGAAATTAACCGACCGGGTGAATTCTTTAATCCCTTTTGTCTGAAATGCACCAGTTTCAAGCCAGAGAATTGCTTGTTGGAGGCATTCTTCATTGCGGTCATCAAAATCATGGGTTATGTCGTCGGTACAAATTTTTGTCGGGGCAATACCGGCATAGTATTCTCCTTCGTCAGCAGAATTGACAATTTTAAAAGTGACGGGCCAGTATATATATTGCCCTGCACAAGGCCATCCGTTCATCCCCATAGGTTTACCAGTTGTTGTATCGCCAACACTTACAAGGTTAAGATGAGGTTTTAGTCCGTTCATAACAGCTTCACTGGCTGATGCTGTTAACCGTGATGTTATAACAACAATTCGTGGAAGAGAAAGTGGGTATCCGGTATCCGCGAAAGGAAAGATAGAATTATAACCCTGGTTTTTATCGTTATAATTCAGTTCAGCAAATGTTACTCCTGTCTTTGAATTACCGGCGATATAACTGGCCAGCTGCTGGGCAATATAAAGGAATCCTCCTGAATTATACCTTAGGTCAAGAATTAGATCCTGAATATTGTTTTCCTTGAAAAAACTAAATGCTGTTTCCAGCTCACCTTCTGAAGGTTCAATGAATGATTCAAAGACGAGATGACCCGTAATACCTGTTGAAAGGTCAAGAGTATCATAAAGAATAACGGAGTTAATAGTAAAGCTTTGTTTCGTTGAGGAGACAGTTACTTCAGCTCCATCTGGCCGTTCGAAAATAAAAAGGTTGGTAACTCCTGCTTCTGAGGGACCTATAGCTGCCAGGTAAGCTTCCGAATCATTTGATGCCAGAATAGATGCAATATCATATCCATTTATCTTCTTTACAATCCAGCCTCGCCGAACCCCCTCTGAATATAATGGTGAATTTTTAAAGATCATTGCAATCCTGGCTTTACCGGTCTGGTCAAGTCCTATTCTGAAACCATGCCCTACAAATGTTCCCTCAATTTCTGCCATGAACTCATCATAATCAGCAACAAAGCTCCATCTGTCAATTTCTCTGTACCTCATAGCCTCCAGAAGTTCATAAGGATTGGAGTAATTTTCCTTTGTTACGGAAGGCATAAGATCATACCAGTAATACCATTGTTTCATTATATAATAGAGGGTATCCCTGGCCAGTGCAGGAACATTTTCAATAATGACAGGTTCAGGTTCCTCCTTTTTGCAGGAGGCTGATATCATCAGCAGTGTGAGAAGGGTATATAACAGCTTCTTCATTATCGTTATAAGTACTTTAGCGGATTCAAAGGTAATAATTTATCCTGTAGTCGGTTTGCGGTTCTGGAACCAAATACCTGTAATTATAAACACCAGGCCAACAGGAGTAGTATAATAAACGGGTTCATGAAGGATAAAGTGTATGAATATAAGTGAAAGAAATGGAGCCAGGTATACCAGGTTGCTTATCTTATCTGTAGAACCGGCTAACCTGAGAGCTGTAAGCCATAAAAAGAATGTTATTCCCATTTCAAAGATACCTGTATATACTGCAGCAGAGAATCCTCTGAATGAATACCCTCCAGGTATCCAGTTGCCTGTAACTGCCATGGTGATAATAAGATAGAAAGAACCAAAAAGAAAATTGAGAAATATCTTTACTGCTTCATCGCGATGGTCTTTTAAATTTAGAATGAAATAAAAAGCCCAGAAAACAGCACTGCCTGTTGCCAGTAATATACCCCTGATATTTGAGTGATCATTGCCAAAAAGACTACCCTGCGATGAAATTATGTAAACGCCAATAAAGCTTATAAAGAGAGCAATAAAGCTCTTTCCCTTGATCTTTTGTCCAAGGATTGGAATAGAAAGGAATACCAGGATTATTGGCCAGATCATATTCAGAGGTTGGGCTACCTGTGCCGGTAGAAGCTGATATGCTCTCAGAAGTATGAGATAATACAGGAAAGGATTTACTATTCCTAACAATGCTGAGTGCAAAATTTCCCTGCCTGAAGATTTAAGTAAAAGAGCACCCTTTCTTCCTGCCATGAGAATAATAAACAGTATGCCTGTTGAGGTGAAAGATGCAATTGCAAGCATGTGGAGAACACTCAGCTCTGAGAGGCTTATTTTAAAGGCTGTCGGTATTGTTGACCAGAAAAGAACTGCCAGCAGGGCATAGATATATGATAGCCTGGAGGTCAATCTATGATTTTATATCCTGTATATGGTACCAGTACTTCAGGGATCACAATTCCTTTATCAGTTTGGTTGTTCTCAAGAATTGCAGCAACAATTCTAGGAAGTGCAAGTGCACTTCCGTTAAGAGTATGGACCAATCTGGTTTGCTTATCCCCTTTATCTTTAAACCTGCATTTCAGCCTGTTTGCCTGAAATGATTCAAAATTTGAGACAGAACTCACCTCGAGCCACTGTTTCTGGGCAGCTGACCATACCTCAAAATCGTAGGTAAGAGAAGAGGTGAAAGACATATCTCCTCCGCAAAGTCTCATAATACGGTACGGAAGGGCAAGCTTAATGATAAGGCTTTCGACGTGGGTTGCCATTTCCTCAAGTGATCTGTACGAATTATCAGGATGTGCAATTTGAACAATTTCAACCTTATCAAACTGATGAAGCCTGTTAAGCCCTCTTACATGGGCACCCCATGAACCTGCTTCCCTTCTGAAACATGGTGTATAGGAAATGTTTTTCAGAGGAAGGTCATCAATACTGAGAATAGTGTCCCTGTAAATATTTGTTACAGGAACCTCTGCTGTTGGTATCAGGTAGAAATTATCCTGGCTAACATGGTACATCTGTCCATCTTTATCCGGTAGCTGCCCGGTGCCAAAACCCGAATCCTCATTTACAATAATTGGAGGCATAAGTTCAGTATATCCTGCCTTTATGCCTTCATCAAGGAAAAAACTTATTAATGCTCTTTCCATCCTGGCTCCCTTGCCTTTATAAACAGGAAATCCGGCCCCGGTGAGCTTTATCCCCAGATCAAAATCAATAATATCATACTTTTTTATCAGTTCCCAGTGAGGAAGGAATTTATCTGTTACCGAAGGCATCGAACCTCCTTCCCTGACCTTTACATTATTTTCGGCTCCAACTCCTTCAGGTACTGATTCGTGTGGCAGATTCGGCAGCTTAATTAATTCATTTCGCAGCTCTTTTTCGACAGGGATCAGCTTTTCGGACAGAGTCTTTATCTCATCCTTTATTTTATAGGTTTCTGCTTTTGCCGTTTCAGCCTCTTTTGTGCGGCCTTCTTTCATAAGTGTTCCTATCTCTTTCGAAATCCTGTTCATATCAGCCTGTCTGGAATCAGCATTGGAGAGTAATTCGCGTCTTGAAATATCTAGAGCAAGAATTTTATCGATAATATCTTCTGCATCGAAATTCTTTATTTTAAGACGTTCAATTACAAATTCCCTTTTTTCACGAATAAGGTTTATAGTAAGCATTGTGATTTGAAATAATCATTAATAAAAAAAGCAGGCACAAGAATGCCTGCTGTAAAATTATTAAAAACTCCCGATAATGCTTTTAATAATGATAAAAGAATTTAGGGAGCAGAGTCTTTGATATGAGGTTAATTATTTACAGGTTTAACCGAAACGTATGATTTGTTGCTTTTTCTTTTTGTGAATTCAACCTCTCCATCGATAAGAGCATACAGAGTATGGTCCTTACCAAGTCCCACATTAAGACCAGGATTATGTTTTGTGCCTCTCTGGCGGATAATTATATTGCCAGCTTTCACAACGCTTCCGCCGAAAATTTTGACACCCAGTCTTTTACTCTGGGAATCGCGTCCGTTGCGTGAACTGCCTGCTCCTTTTTTGTGTGCCATGATTGATAGTTATTTATGATAATTAAAATTTTATTTTGACGATTTGCCTTTTGGTGCTTTCTTCTCAGTAGTTTTTTTTGCTGCCGGCTTTTTTTCTGTTGTTTTCTTTTCAACAGCTTTCTTTGGTGCAGCCGGCGCTTTTTTAGCTACACTCTTTTTTGCTGCAGGTTTCTTTACAGTACTCTTTTTCTCTTCAGCAGTCTCAACTTTTAAGGGAGCTGCTGTCTCTTCCTTTGCAGGTTCTTTTTTGGGTATCCTCTTTTCGTTTATGCTTAATATCTCAACCTGTGAAAAATTCTGCCGATGTCCTTTTTTAATCCGGTATCCCTTTCTCCTTTTTTTCTTGAAGACCATAACTTTATCACCTTTAACCTGGTCGAGTATCTTACCCTCAACAACAGCATCTTTGATCACAGGTTCACCAATGGTTATTTTACCATCATCATCAATTAAAAGAACTCTGTTAAATTCAACTGTTGTCCCGTTTTCTGCATCAAGACGGTGGACAAATATTTTCTTGCCCTTTTCTACTTTAAACTGCTGCCCTGCAATTTCAACTATTGCGTACATTTTTTGTCTTTTATGTTACTCCGTGAGGCGTATATGAAAAAGATCATATAACTTCATTTGCACTCAAGCGAATTAAATTTCGGACTGCAAAGATATATAAATTCAGTTATTTTCAAACCTGCAGCTCTATTTTTTGTATGGAAAATGTAGCCGGAAGAATCCTGATATAACAATCCTAAGTGAACACTAAGGGAATAATGATAGTTATGATGTTGAAAAGATATTTTGACTGTACAGATACTTCTATTATCTTTATATTTGTTGTCTGAAGCGGAACATATTAGCCTATATTATTGGCACATAACAATTTATTATGAGAAGAGTAAAGCTTAAGGTAATGGGGATCTCATACAGCCAGACTCAATCGGGAGCCTATGCTCTGATTTTGATAGAAGAGAACGGAGAGAGGAGAATTCCTATAATAATTGGCGGTTTTGAAGCTCAGGCAATTGTTATCAAACTTGAAAATCTTGAACCACCCAGGCCACTTACTCACGATCTTATAAAAATAATTGCCGATCAATTTGATATAACAATCATTGAAGTGGTAATACATAAGCTCGAAGATGGAGTATTCTTTTCAAGACTCATTTGCAATAATGGAGAGAAGGAATATTCAATTGACAGCAGGACATCCGATGCAGTGGCAATAGCTTTAAGGTTCGGATGCCCGATATATATCGATGAAGAGATCCTTGAAAGGGCGCAGCTGACAAATGCTCCTTCAGAAACAGAATTGTCGGTTAAAGATGAAGATGGAAATATCCAGGAATCAAGTCCCAAATATGCCAAATATTCGGATGAGGAACTTTATAAAATGATTGATGAATCAGTAAAAACAGAAGATTATGAACAGGCAGCTGCCATCCGGGATGAGATAGAAAAGAGGAAAAAGAAAAAACAATAGGGATGAAGCAATATTTTGAGCTTCTCGATCATGTACTGAAAACGGGAACTAATAAACAGGACAGAACAGGAACAGGGACAATAAGTGTTTTTGGTTACCAGATGAGATTTAACCTCGAAGAGGGTTTTCCGTTACTGACTACAAAAAAGCTGCACCTGAAATCAATAATACATGAATTGCTCTGGTTCATTTCAGGCGATACCAATATCAGGTATCTTAATAATAATGGAGTGACTATCTGGAATGAATGGGCTGGTGAAGATGGCAATCTCGGACCTGTATACGGCTACCAGTGGAGATCCTGGCCCGCTGAAGAAAACAGAAAGATTGACCAGCTGTCAAATGTTATTGAAGCTATAAAAAAATCGCCGGACTCACGACGTCATATAGTAAGTGCCTGGAACGTGGGAGAATTAGACAAGATGGCTCTGCCTCCCTGTCATGTAATGTTTCAGTTCTATGTTGCAGCGGGTAGGCTGTCATGCCAGCTTTACCAGAGAAGCTGTGATATTTTCATAGGAGTGCCATTCAATATTGCATCTTATGCGCTTCTGACAATGATGATAGCGCAGGCAACAGGTTACAAACCAGGTGACTTCGTCCATACACTGGGCGATGCACATATCTACCTTAATCATATAGACCAGGTAAGATTGCAGCTTACACGCGAACCCTATCCATTACCACAGATGATTATCAATCCATCGGTGAAGGATATATTTAAGTTCCGTTACGAAGACTTTAAACTTGTGAATTATGTATCTCATCCTCATTTAAAGGGAGATATTTCAATATAATTCTGTTCCTTATGATCTCAATAATTGTTGCTGTTTCAGAAGACCTTGGTATAGGGAAAGACAATGAGCTTTTATGGAACCTCCCGGAAGACATGAAGAGGTTTAAAAAGATCACGTTTGGTAAAACAGTGATAATGGGAAGAAAAACCTGGGAATCACTGCCTAAGAAACCTCTTCCGGGAAGAAAGAATGTTGTTATTACTGACATACCCTATGATGATTTTCCGGGTGCGGTGACAGCATATTCAATAGAAGATGCATTGAATAAATGTGAAAGTAAGGAGGAGATATTCATTATAGGCGGCGGAAGCATTTACTCTCAGTTTATGCCACTTGCCGACAGACTTATTGTTACGCACGTACATAGGAAGGCCCCAGCAGATGTCTTTTTCCCGGAAATAGACCCACATGTCTGGGAAGTCATTGAAAAGGAAGAGCATAAGACTGTTTGCAGTAATGATATTCCATATATTTTTACTATTTACGAAAGAAAAGGAATTCCTTTTTAAACCTTGTTATTGAAGCCACACTGACAGTTGGAAGGCTGACATTACCTGATAACCAATCTATAGAGCGTTCATTTGCATACCTGGAGGAATGGACAGCCTGTTACGACGCTTTCAGCATCGTCACATCAATTCTTTCAAGCTTACTTGATGCATAATCGACAGTAATTTTCAGCTCATTCTTTTCTTTTGAGGGCATTTCATACATGGCATCGAGCATTATCGTTTCGCATATCGACCTTAGACCACGTGCTCCAAGCTTGAACTCAATCGCTTTATTAACTATGAAATCGAGAACACCATCAGCAAAGCTTAGCTCGATATTATCCATTTTGAACAGTTTGATATATTGCTTTACCAGAGCATTCTTTGGTTCAGTGAGAATAGCCCTCAGTGCATCCTTGTCAAGAGGATCAAGATGTGTCACTACCGGAAGTCTTCCAATGATTTCAGGAATAAGTCCGTAAGCTCTGAGGTCCTGTGGAGCAATATATTGAAGAAGATTATCCTTGTCGACCTTATTCCTGATCTTTGAAGCTCCGTAGCCAACTATCTGAGTATTAAGCCTGTTAGCAATCTTTTTTTCAATACCTACAAATGCTCCACCGCATATAAAAAGGATGTTCTTTGTGTCGACAGGTATCATTTTTTGTTCCGGATGTTTGCGACCACCCTGGGGCGGTACATTTACTATTGACCCCTCAAGCAGTTTAAGCAGACCCTGCTGTACTCCTTCTCCCGATACATCTCTTGTTATAGAAGGATTATCTCCCTCTTTTCTGGCAATTTTATCTATCTCATCGATAAATATAATACCCTTTTCTGCTGCTTTTACGTCATATTCAGCATTCTGAAGAAGCCTTGTAAGAAGGCTTTCAATATCTTCACCAACATAGCCGGCTTCAGTAAGTACTGTTGCATCAACAATTGCAAACGGAACATGAAGCATTTTTGCTACAGTTTTTGCCAGGAGAGTTTTCCCGGTACCTGTTTCTCCAGCCAGGATAATATTTGACTTTTCTATTTCAATATCGTCCTCATCGGGCTTTTGCATAAGCCGTTTATAATGATTGTATACAGCCACGGATATAATCTTTTTAGCCATATCCTGACCAATGACATACTGATCAAGAAAACTCTTGATCTCAGAAGGTTTCAGGAGGTTAATTGTATCGAACCGAATACTTTTCTTTGCGCCGAGCTCTTCGTTCATTATACTGTAAGCCTGCTCAATGCAGTGGTCACATATATGGCCTTCCAGCCCGGCAACAAGCATATTGGCCTCCTTTTTTGTTCTGCCGCAGAATGAACACTTATCCATTTTTGCTAATGTTCTGTTTTTTCGAGGATCTCGTCAATCATCCCGTAATCTTTAGCCTCATTTGAAGTCATCCAATGATCTCTGTCAGAATCCTTTTCGACTTTATCAACCGAGTTACCCGAGTGCAGGGCAATAATCTCGTATAGTTCTCTTTTCAGCTTAAGAATTTCACGTGCCTGGATTTCGATATCTGATGCCTGACCCTCAACGCCACCCATCGGCTGGTGGATCATAATCCGTGAATGTTTCAAGGCTGATCTTTTCCCTTTTTTACCAGCTGTAAGCAGTACTGCTCCCATGGAGGCAGCCATTCCGGTACAGATTGTAGCTATATCGGCAGAAATATACTGCATGGTATCATAAATGCCCAGCCCGGCACTTACCGAACCACCAGGAGTGTTAAAATAAATCTGTATATCTTTTCCCGGATCGGATGAATCGAGATAAAGAAGTTGAGCCTGTATAATATTGGCTACATAATCGTCGATGGGGAGGCCGAGAAATATTATCCTGTCCATCATCAGCCTGGAAAATACATCCATGGATGCTATATTCAACTGTCTCTCCTCAATGATAGTAGGGGATATGTAACTGCTCCAAATGGATGAGAACCTGTGCAGTGTCAGACTGCTGATACCAAATTTGCTTCTTGAATATTTTGCGAAATCGTCAATATTACTCATTTTATTACTTTTTGAATTTAAAAAACAAAGATAAAGAAATTATAATTATCACTGCAATACACTGATTACTATTCAAAAAGCTTGTTGAACTTTTCGACCGTGATATTTTTACTGTCTATTTTTACAATATCTTTCAGCAGTGTAATAACTTTATCTTCTAGTATCTTATCAGCAATTCTTTTAGCATCATCCTCTTTTTTCAAGGTTTCCCTGGCATAATTTGTGATCTGTTCATCCGTAGCATAGAACAATCCATATTGCTGAAACTGGTACCGGGTAATTTTTTCTGCTTCTGTCAGCAGCTCTTCTTCGGTAATCTTCAGCTCATTATCTTTAGCAACTTTGTTGCGTATAAGTTGCCATTTCAGGTCTTTTCTGAAGTTATCAAACTCCTTTTCTATCTGTTCCCCGGTGGTGTTTTCATTTACTTTAAGCAACCATTTTTTAAGAAAATCTTCGGGAAGTTGCAGATCTGTTTTATCAATCACCATGTTTTTAATATCCAGCATCAGTTTGTAATCGCTTTCACGCCGGAGACCTGCTGCAATCTCCTCTTCTATTTTATTTTTGAATTCCTCGTCGGAGTTGACGACTCCTTCCCCGTAAATACGGTTAAATAGATCTGTTCCGATCTCTGCAGGGTAAAACCTTGTTATTTCACTGATTGTAAACCTGAATTTACCATCAATATCTTTAACCTCCTCCTTTTTTATTTTTAGCAATCCGGCAATTTCATTCTCATTTGGAAATGCTTTTCTGATATCGAAATCAATAAAATCATTAACATTTTTACCAATAAAACTCTTCTTGATCTTATCATCATTAATAATATCAACAGCCAGTGTTGCATCTTCAGCAATATGACCTTCAGGCAGACTTTCCCCGTTCTTATCAATAGCTTCGATTCTGCCTTTAAGGATATCCTTATCTTCTGACAGATCACTTTTTTTGAATTCTCCGAACCTGCGTGTATAGTTTTCAATATGATCTTTTCTCATCTTTTCATCAATGATAATATCATAGGAAGTAACCTTGTTTTTTTTGGAGACATTGATTTCTACTGCCGGTGCTATTCCAATCTCAAAAGTAAAGTCAAAAGCCTCCTGAGTTTCATAGTTAATATTTTTAAGTTCATCAGTTTTTGGAAGAGGATCCCCAAGTATATTAAGATTCTCATCAGTAAGATATTTATGGATGTTTTCAGAAACAACTTTGTTGATCTCGTCAACCTTTACAGCATTTCCGTACATTTTTCTTATAAGTCCTATTGGCACCATCCCGGGACGGAATCCTTTTATATTTGCCTTTTTCCGATAGTCCCTAAGAACATGTTCAACTTTATCCTCATAATCTTCTTTAGTGATTTTGATTTTAAGAATCGCGTTAAGATCATCAATGTTTTCTCTGTTAATATCCATCTTCTGTTGATTTAATACACATTTAAAAAAACCGCCAAAACGCACTATTATAGAGGTTAAAGGCGGTTTGTTATTTTTGTGCGGATGAAGGGACTCGAACCCCCACGTCATAAAGACACAAGATCCTAAATCTTGCTCGGCTACCAATTACGACACATCCGCAATAAATTTTTCGCAAAGGTATAGAAAATAACAATAATAACAACCCGGATATTACCTGCGAAGCTCAAACTTAGTCCCAAGATATACTCTTCTTACATGTTCGTCTTCAGCAAGTTGTGTTGAAGTTCCCGACATAAGTATTTTACCTTCGAAAAGAAGATAGGCTCGATCGGTTATTGAGAGTGTCTCATGAACGTTATGGTCAGTGATAAGAATGCCTATGTTTTTGTTTTTCAGGTGTGAAACGATATTTTGAATGTCCTCAACTGCAATAGGATCTACTCCTGCAAAAGGTTCATCGAGCAGGATAAACTTTGGTTTCAATGCAAGAGCTCTGGCAATCTCTGTTCTTCTTCTTTCACCCCCTGAAAGCTGAATTCCTTTACTTTTCCTGATTTTCTGAAGGCCAAATTCACCTAAAAGCGATTCTACCCTTTCTGCCTGCTCTTTTTTATTAAAATCCGACAACTCAAGCACAGCCTTTAAATTGTCTTCAACCGACAGATTCCGGAAAACCGAAGCTTCCTGTGCCAGATACCCTATCCCTTTTCGTGCACGTTTGTAAACAGGGAGAGTTGTTATCTCTTCGTTGTCAAGAAATATGCTGCCCTCCCTTGGCCTTATCAAACCGACTATCATATAAAAAGAGGTTGTCTTACCAGCTCCGTTTGGTCCCAGCAAACCAACTATCTCTCCCTGCTCAACTTCTATCGATACATTATCTACTACAGTACGGTTTCTATATTTTTTAACCAGGTTTTTGGTATATAATTTCATGTTGAAAATTAATTTGTTGATTTTTCAGTTTTGCCTGTATTATTATCGTCCATAAATTCGGCATGCTCCTTCTCTTTTTTGCTTATTACCCGTTTTGAGATATGAATACTTATTTCATATAGTATAAGCAGAGGGATACATACAAGCATTTGAGAAAAAACATCAGGAGGAGTTATAATTGCAGCAAGAATTACTATTACGACAATTGAATGCTTCCTGTATTTTCTCATGAATGAGGGTGTAACCAGCCCTATCTTGGTCAGGAAGAATGTAATGATAGGAAGTTCAAAAACCAGTCCGGTTGCAAGGCATATCGATGATAGTGTTCCAATATATGATCTGATATTTATCTGGTTGGTAACATCAGCGCTTATCTCGTAATTGCTGAGGAAATGAATTGATAAAGGAGTAAGGAGAAAATAACCGAAAAGAACACCTGTAAAGAAAAGAAGTGAAGCTGAGAGAACTGCACCGCGTGTATGTTTTGCTTCATTGGAATGGAGAGCAGGCTGGAGAAACTTCCAGAACTCCCATAACACATAAGGAAAAGCAAGAATAATTCCTGCAACCATGGCAACGGCAATATGTGTGGTCAGCTGACCCGACATTTTTATATTTATAAGGTTGAAAGGATTAGTATTTATACATAAAAGGTCGGTTTTTACCAGGTGACCCAGTGCACATAAAAGTCTGTTTGTTATAAAATCAGGATCTTTTGGTGCAAGAATTATTGTATTGAAAATAAAATTTTTAAACATAAATGCCACAACCATAAAGACCAGTATGGCCAGTATGGACCTGATAATATGCCACCTTAATTCTTCCAGATGCTCGAGAAATGACATTTCACCACTTCCCTTTTTCCATTTTTCCCAGTTCAAGGCCATAGATCTCAGTTGTTATTCAAAAAAATCAGCCTGTAAAGATGATAAAACTTATCGTTCAAAACAATATAAGGTAATTGTTACGTTTAATAAAGGCTGAATAAATATGTTAATAATCTAAAAATAATGGTAAATGATCAGGAAATTTATTAATTTAGGATAACTGTTTAAAGTGTAGGCTTTTGACAGTTATCAAAATTGCCATCCAAAGGTAAAAATGACTAGTGATGCAGTTATACATGATTATCTTAAAAAGTATTTTGGCTTTGATACTTTTAAGGGGAACCAGGAGCAAATAATCAAAAATGTTCTTGCAGGGGGAGATACTTTTGTACTTATGCCAACAGGCGGGGGGAAATCCCTGTGTTATCAATTGCCTGCAGTGATGTATGAAGGTACAGCAATAGTGATTTCCCCGCTGATTGCACTGATGAAGAACCAGGTTGACGCTATGCGCAACTTCAGTACCAGCGATGAAGTAGCTCATTTTCTAAACTCATCTCTTACTAAAACAGAAATAGCACGTGTGAAGAAGGATGTTCTGAACGGTGAAGCAAAACTATTATATGTAGCCCCTGAATCACTTACAAAAGAGGATAATATCGAATTTCTTAAGAATATCAAAATATCATTCTATGCAATAGATGAAGCTCATTGTATTTCGGAATGGGGTCATGACTTCAGACCTGAATACAGACGGATAAGACCAATTATTGATATAATAGGAAGATCACCTATAATAGCACTGACTGCAACAGCCACTCCCAAAGTACAGCACGATATACAAAAAAACCTCGGTATACTCCAGGCTGAAGTCTTTAAATCCTCATTCAACAGACCCAATCTTTATTATGAAGTAAAATCAAAACAGGATGTTACCAGGGAGATAATAAAATACATTAAAAACAATCCCGGCAAATCAGGAATTATCTATTGCCTTAGCAGAAAGAAAGTGGAGGAGATGGCGGAAGTGCTTAAGGTAAACGGGATCAAAGCACTCCCTTATCATGCAGGGATGGATTCGGCAACCAGAACACAGAACCAGGATAGATTTCTTATGGAGGAGGCAGATGTAATTGTTGCCACCATAGCTTTCGGAATGGGAATAGATAAACCCGATGTAAGGTTTGTGATTCATTATGATATTCCCAAAAGCCTGGAGGGTTATTACCAGGAGACAGGTCGCGCAGGACGGGATGGAGGTGAAGGTAATTGTATAGCCTACTACAGCTATAATGATATAGTGAAACTTGAGAAATTTATGCAGGGCAAACCGATAGCAGAACAGGAAATAGGAAAACAACTCCTGCTTGAAACGGTATCATATGCCGAATCTTCTGTCTGCCGCCGTAAGTTACTTCTTCATTATTTCGGGGAAGAATACCAGAAGGATAACTGCGAAGCATGCGATAACTGCCTTCACCCAAAAGCACAATTCGAAGGAAGTGAATCTGTAGTTAATGTTCTGGAAACAATATTGGCTGTTAAGGAAAAATTCAAAGCAGATCACATTGCAAATATATTGTCAGGAAAGGTAACCTCAGCAATAAAATCATATAAACATCATAAACTTGAGTTCTTCGGTGCAGGAGAAGAAAAGGATGAAAAATACTGGAACATGGTTATAAGGCAGGCATTGATTGCAAAATTCCTGACAAAAGATATTGAAAATTACGGTCTCCTTAACGTGACCCCGGAAGGAATGGAATTCCTGAAACATCCTGTCTCATTTATGCTTGCTGAAGACCATGATTATGCTGATACTACAGACGAAGAAAATGCTTTTGGAGCAAAAACTGCAGCTGTCGACGAGGAGCTATTCAGCATCCTGAAAGACATGAGAAAGAAAATATCCAAACAAAAAAATGTGCCTCCTTTTGTGATCTTCCAGGACCCATCACTTGAGGATATGGCTATTCAGTACCCTGTTACCCTTGATGAACTGCAGAATATTTCAGGAGTTGGAGCTGGGAAGGCACAAAGATATGGTGTCGAGTTCATTAATATCATTAAAAAATATGTTGAAGAAAAGGAGATTATCCGGCCACTCGATATGGTAGTAAAATCTATTGTAAACAAATCGGGAATAAAGGTTTATATAATCCAGAGCATAGATATGAAAAGATCTCTTGAAGATATAGCCGAAGCAAAAGGACTTGAAATGGATGAACTCTTATCAGAGATCGAGGCCATCGTTAATGCAGGAACACGCCTGAACCTTGACTATTATATTAACTCATTTATCGATGAAGAGCGGCAGAATGATATTTATTCTTATTTCAGGGAAGAAGCTGAATCAGATTCACTGGAGGAAGCTATAAAAGAGCTGGGAAGCGAATATGAAGAAGAAGAAATAAGACTCGTAAGAATCAAATTCCTTTCGGAAATGGGGAATTAATTATGATTATTTATTCCCGGATTGCATATAATAAGGTCTTGTAAAGAAATAAAAGATCAATATCGCCATAACATAAAACGGGTATAAAAACTGTGCCGGAAGAAAGAACCACATTAGGTTCTTTCTTTTATAATTCCCTGATATATTATTAATTATCAGGAAGTCAGGAATTGATTTGAGTATAAATACTGCCAGGAATATTTCGAGAAAAAATGAGCTAATAAATCCGGAAAAAAGCATTGTAAGCTGAAACAAGATTGTAACAAATGTTACAATTGCCAGGATCTTTGTGTACCTGTCCTGGTAACTGCCAGCCTTTGAAATCCATCTTGCCCTCTGGCGCAGAAATGAACTGATTGAAGGAGCCGGTTCCGTTGTTACCTGTGCATTTACAGATTCCAACCATGCTATATTTCCTGATTCTCTTTTTATATTGTGAAGCAGAAAAACATCATCGCCTGAAATAAATTCATCATGGAGGTTCACGGAATGCTGAACATATGACTTTTTCAGGAAAGCCATGTTTGCACCATTACACATTACAGGATTCCCGTTTGCTGCAGTTCCTGCTGTGACTCCCTGGAGACTCAAAAACTCCAGTTCCTGGAAAATGTTAAAGAAGCCTTTTTTATTATCCAAAATAACAGGACTGATAACCAGCTCCGGTTTTTTCTCATCATAAAATGATGCAATTGTTTTTAACCACATATTCCCAACCCTGCAATCGGCATCTGTGGTAATAATGAATGAGGCAGATGAAGCTTCTATCCCGGTACTGACAGCTTTTTTCTTACCTGTACCATTGTTTTTAAGTACCTTAATATTTTTAATCTTCTTGTATGACCTGGCTGATTCATAAGTATTGTCATCTGAATTATCATCGACAATAATTAACTCATACAAATCCGCATTATATTCCTGAGAAGCAATATCATCGAGCAGCCGGGGGATTCTTTTCTCTTCGTTGCGGCATGCTATTATTACAGAGACAAATATATCAGGCTCTAATGTCGGATTATATGATCTGATTTTTAATAGTCCTGTATATATCTTAAGTAACAGGTATAAATATGGAAATAGTATCAGGATAAGCAGCCATGCCATGGTTTATTTCCTTTATTTATATTCATCCCAGCTCTTTATTGCCAGGTCCTTCTCATTCATACGGCAAAAGGCCAGTATGAATGCACTGGCCAGTCTTGCATTTGTAAGAAGCGGGATATTATAATCAACGGCATTACGTCTTATTGAATAATCATTGTCAAGCTCAGAGGCGCTTAGGTTTTTGGGGATATTTACTACAAGATCCACTTCACGTGTTCTTATCAGGTCAATTGTATTTGGAGACTTATCTTCATCCGGCCAGTAAGCAACATGGGCTTCAACCCCTGCATTTACCAGAAACTGCTGGGTACCTCTCGTAGCATAAATTTTATGTCCCTTTTCTTGCAGGGCTTTTGCACTATTAAGTAGTTCTACCTTTGACCTTGCCGGACCAGTTGAAAGAAGAATACTCTTTTCAGGGACCCTATATCCTACTGAAAACATCGCTTTAAGAATTGCTTCATAGAAACCTTCTCCTATACATCCTACCTCACCTGTTGATGCCATATCTACTCCCAGTACAGGATCGGCTTTGGCCAGGCGGGAAAAACTGAACTGAGGCGCTTTTACTCCCACATAATCAAGTTCAAAGACTGATTTATCAGGTTTTTCTACATCTATACCCAGCATTACTTTAGTGGCAAGTTCAATCAGATTTGATTTGAGGATTTTAGATACAAATGGCATGCTCCGGCTTGCCCGCAGGTTACATTCAATGACCTTGATATCATTATCCCTGGCAAGGAATTGTATATTGAAGGGTCCTGTTATATTCAGCTCTTTTGCTATCTGGCGCGAGATACGTTTAATACGTCTTACAGTTTCAAAATATATCTTTTGTGGCGGAAAGACAATTGTGGCATCACCGGAGTGTACACCGGCAAATTCAACATGTTCGCTGATGGCATATGCCAGTATTTCACCCTCTTTTGCAACTGCATCAATCTCAATCTCCTTGGCGCTCTCGATGAATTCAGAAACAACTACCGGGTATTGTTTTGAAACACGGGCAGCCAGCTCGAGGAAATGTGTAAGCTCGTTTTTGTTTGAGACAACATTCATGGCAGCACCCGAAAGTACATAAGAGGGCCTTATAAGAACAGGAAATCCTATTCGGTCGACAAAGTCAAAAATATCACTGGTTGATGAGAGCTCCTTCCAGCGCGGCTGATCAACCAACAGGTTATCCAGCATTTCCGAAAATTTATGCCTGTTCTCAGCCCTGTCAATAGAAATGGGTGAGGTTCCCAGAACAGGTACATTCTCTTTAAGTAACCTCATTGCCAGGTTATTGGGAATCTGTCCGCCTACTGAGACTATAACACCTGCCGGATTTTCCAGATCTATGATATCAAGGACCCTTTCAAAGGTGAGTTCATCAAAATAGAGCCTGTCACATATGTCATAGTCGGTACTTACAGTTTCAGGATTATAGTTAATCATGATCGACCGTAATCCCTCTTTTCTTATTGTCTCAATGGCATTTACGGAGCACCAGTCGAACTCAACACTTGAGCCTATCCTGTATGCTCCCGAGCCAAGTACTATTACTGATTTCCTGTCGTTTTCGTAATTTATATCATGTTCCGAGGCACTGTAAGTAAGATAAAGGTAATTTGTAATTGCCGGGTATTCGGCAGCCAGTGTATCTATTTGCTTGACATATGGTAAGATCCCAAGTGATTTCCGGTGATATCTTACCTTCATAAGGTCATCATTAATCTTGTCAGGCCCCGATTTAAGCACATGCCTGGCAATCTGAAAATCGCTGAATCCATTGATTTTAACATGACTTAGAAACAGTTTCGGAATGCTTTCTATTGTTTTGTATTTACATAGCTCATCTTTGATGTTTATAATATTTCTGAGCTTGAAAAGAAACCACTTATCTATATGAGTAAGCTCGTAAATCCTGTCGATTGAAATACCTTTTTCAAGGGCTTCAGCAATTGAGAAAATCCTCATGTCGGTCGGCTCAGAAAGTTCGGTTTCTATTTCCCTGAATTTCAATTCCCTGTTGCCTGTAAAGCCATGCATACCCTGGCCCATCATTCTTAATCCCTTCTGAATTGCCTCCTCGAAATTCCTTCCTATCGACATTACCTCACCGACACTTTTCATACTGCTCCCTATAATGTGTGACACTCCCTGGAATTTATTAAGGTCCCACCGCGGAATTTTACATACTATATAATCAAGTGCCGGCTCAAAACATGCAGTTGTTGTCTTAGTTACAGAATTTTTTAACTCGTGAAGTCCGTAACCTATACCCAGCTTTGCAGCAATAAAAGCAAGCGGATACCCGGTAGCTTTTGATGCCAGTGCACTTGACCGGGACAACCTGGCATTAACTTCTATAACACGGTAATCTTCCGAGTTAGGCGACAATGCAAACTGAACATTACATTCACCAATGATTCCTATATGCCGGATTATTTTTATTGAAAGCTCCCTCAATCTGTGATATTCACTGTTTGTCAGGGTCTGGGAAGGTGCAACTACAATACTCTCACCGGTATGAATACCAAGCGGATCAAAATTCTCCATATTACATACGGTGATGCAATTATCGTATCTGTCCCTTACAACCTCATACTCCACTTCTTTCCATCCTTTAAGGCTCTCTTCAACAAGAATCTGGTCAGTATATGAAAAAGCCCTGGCAGAAAGGTTTTGCAATTCATCAACATTTGATGCAAATCCACTACCCTGACCTCCAAGAGTATATGCAGCTCTTATTATAACAGGAAATCCCAGGGTACCGGCAGATTCAAGAGCTTTCTCAACACTTGTTACCGCTATACTGCGAGGTGTTTTTATATCTACCTTATTCAGCTTTTTGACAAAAAGCTCACGGTCCTCGGTATCCATGATTGCAGCTACAGGTGTTCCAAGCACTTTTACTCCATACTTTTCAAATACACCTGACATATATAATTTTGTTCCACAATTCAAGGCAGTCTGACCACCAAAGGATAGAAGAATTCCATCCGGCCTCTCTTTCTCAATTACCTTCTCAACAAAATAAGGATTTACAGGTAAGAAATAGATTTTATCTGCCAGCGTCTCCGATGTCTGTACCGTCGCAATGTTGGGATTTATCAGTATTGTCCTTATGCCTTCTTCCTTTAACGCTTTAAGTGCCTGGGAACCGGAATAATCAAATTCTCCTGCTTCGCCTATTTTAAGTGCCCCTGAACCCAGGATCATAACCTTTTTTATATCAGTGTACATCTGTGTGATTTGAAGGGCAAAAATAACATAAATTTTATATCAGTATGTTGATTTATTAGAAAAGTGAATATATTTGCAAAAATAATGAATAAATATGCAAAAGATTAAAAGGATACTGACGATTGAAAAAATTATAGCTGAAGGAAATATTTCATCCCAGGAGGTTCTGTTGAAAAAACTTGCCGGGAAAGGAATAAAATGTACCCAGGCAACTTTGTCGCGTGACTTGAGACGGCTGGGAGCAGGAAGAATATCTGACGGCCGCGGGGGTTATATATATTCTCTGCCGGAATATGTCCGAAATTCTTCTCTCACCCCCGGTAAACAGCAGCTTTTACCGGTTATAGTCGATATTGTGGATGCAAAAGGTCTTCTGGTGGTAAAGACACTACCGGGAAATGCAAATAGCACTGCCTATTATATCGACAACGCCTCGAGATATGAAATTGCCGGTACCATAGCAGGTGATGACACAATCCTGGTAATTCCCCGTGATGGTATTACCAGTTCCCAGGCACACAACTGCCTTGAAACAATAATTCCGGGCCTGCATGGTAAGATTAAGAAAAAATAACTGGTAAGTATTTAGATATAAAGCAAATAACAAATAAATAAAATTTAAACATTTAAGAAGATGAAGGAAAAAGTTGTTCTGGCATACAGTGGTGGGCTGGATACCTCGGTTATACTCAAATGGTTGATAGATAAGGGTTATGATGTCATTGCATTTGTGGCAGATGTTGGGCAGAAGGAGAATTTTGAAGAATGCGAAAAAAAAGCATTATTGCTTGGCGCCTCAAAAGTGGTCATCTCTGACCTGAAAAGAGAATTTGTTGAGGATTATGTTTTGAAGGCAATAATGGCAAATGCGATATATGAAGACAGGTACCTGTTAGGAACAGCGCTGGCACGACCACTGATAGCTAAGAAACAAATTGAAATTGTCAGGCAGGAGGGAGCAAATGCAGTGGCTCATGGTGCAACAGGAAAGGGGAATGACCAGGTAAGATTTGAACTCTGTTATTATGCCCTTATGCCCGGTGTAAAAGTTATATCACCATGGAAAGACAGAGAGTTCCTTTCTGCTTTCAAAGGCAGAACAGATCTTTTGAGATATGCGAGTGAAAATAAGATACCGGTAAAAGCAAGTATAGATAAACCTTACAGTGAAGATGATAATCTTATGCATATAAGTCATGAAGCAGGTGTCCTGGAAGATCCAATGTACTCAATCAACAAGAATATGCTCGAAAAAATGGTAATGCCACAGGATGCCCCCGACAGAGAAACCCGTGTTGTTATAAAATTTAAAGATGGACTGCCTGTTAAGGTTATAAACAAGGATGACGGTACTGTCAAAGATGATGCATATGAAATGTATATATATCTGAATGAGATTGCCGGTAAAAATGGTATTGGGCTTCTCGATATGGTTGAAAACAGGTTTGTCGGTATTAAATCAAGAGGGATCTACGAGACTCCTGCTGCAACTGTATTCCATATTGCACACAAGGATATTGAGGGTATAGCAATGGACAGGGAAGTTATGAGACTGGTTAATATGCTCACTCCGAAATTTGCTGAAATAATCTACAATGGGTTCTGGTTCAGTCCTGAAATGGATTTCCTCATGGCAGCCATTAAAAAGAGCCAGGAGCTCATTGATGGAAGCGTTCACCTGTGCCTTTATAAAGGTAATGTGATAGTAGAGGGACGTGAATCTCCATCTTCACTTTATAATGAAAAGCTGTCAAGTATGGATATTGAAGGAGGCTTCGACCAGACTGACAGTAAGGGGTTTATCAAGATCAATGCTATCAGACTTATGGCCCACAGGGCAATCGTGGAGGAGAGAGGGAAACAACTCTGAATAATTATTGATACTATATACTTATTTATATGAAATTATGGGAAAAAGGGATAAATCCCGAGCCTGCAATAATTGAGTTTACAGCAGGAAAAGACCGGATAACGGATCTGCACCTTACAAAATGGGATATAATCGGATCGATGGCCCATGTTATAATGTTACATGATGTAGGTTTAATAATCAACAAAGAAAAGAATGATCTTCTGAAAGCTCTTCATTCCCTTCTTAAATGCGATGAAAAGGGGAATCTTGTAATAGAGGACGATATGGAGGACATACATTCCCAGATTGAAAAGGAAATGTCATCAATTCTTGGAAAAACTGGCAAGAAGATTCACACAGGAAGGTCAAGAAATGACCAGGTCCTGGTTGATATCAGGCTTTATACAAGGGAGGAAATTGACAATCTTTCTGTACTTATTGCTAAACTCTTTAACAGGCTTCAGGAGTTGAGTGAGCAATATAAGGAGGTTCTTTTACCAGGTTATACACATATGCAACCGGCGATGGTTTCGTCATTTGGGTTATGGTTTGGTGCTTTTGCTGAATGCCTTGTTGATGATATATTGCTTTTAGGTGAGGCCAGGGCATTGAACAACAGGAATCCGCTTGGAACAGCAGCTGGTTTTGGTACCACTCTTCCCCTTAACCGGAAACTGACATCAGAGTTACTGGAGTTTGATGATTTACTCTATAATTCTGCATATGCAAGTCTGAGCAGGGGAAAGGTAGAGATGGCTGTTGCCTCTGCACTTGCTTCACTGGCACAAACATTGTCACGTTTCTCTATGGACATCTGCATCTATATGAGCTCTGAATACAGGTTCGTCGATTTCCCTGATGAGTATGTGACAGGTTCCAGCATAATGCCTCAGAAGAGAAACCCTGATGTTTTTGAGATTATACGAGGACGGTCAAATATAATCCAGACACTTCCGGGCCGGATTGCCATCTTGACAACAAACCTTCAGTCAGGATATAATCGTGATCTTCAGCTGCTTAAACAACTGGTCTTTGATTCATTCCTCGACATCAAGGAGTCTGTTGAGATAATGCTGTTGATGCTCAGAAACATTAAGATCAGAAAAAACATCACTGACAATTCTCTATACAATAATATCTTCAGTACTGAAGAGGTTAACCGGCTTGTCAGAGAAGGTGTTCCCTTCAGAGATGCATATAAAGCAGTCTCGGGAATGGTTAAAAACTCATCATTCTCAAGAACAAAGATTTCAGATTATGTTCATGAGGGTAGTATCGGGAATCTTTGTAACAGCGAAATTGCAAGGATCTTTAATGAGAGGATGAAGTGTTTCAGGAATAAAACTGCTGCAGAATATGCAGAAAAGATGATGGAACATGTATAATGATCACTTATGATTTTATGTGTTGCAGATAGTTTTTGATATTATCAATAAAAACATCAAAAAGATAATCTGTATCTGTGGGTCCTCCTGAAGCTTCCGGATGGAACTGGGTTGAAAAGAAGGGCTTTTTTTTATGCTTCATCCCTTCATTGGTCTTGTCATTTATATTAATAAAAAACGGATCCCACTCATCGTTAAGCGTATCATTATTAACAGCAAAACCATGATTTTGTGATGTTATGTATGCTTTGTTTGTTCCGATTTGTATCACAGGCTGGTTATGACTCCTGTGTCCATATTTGAGTTTATACGTATCGGCATCTGAAGCAAGTGCCATCAACTGGTTCCCAAGACATATTCCGAAGATTGGAATATCTTTTTCGAAAGATTTCCTGATATTATCTATAGTCACCGAACACATTTTTGGATCACCAGGTCCGTTTGTCAGGAATAAACCATCATACTCCTCATAATGGTAATCATAATCCCAGGGAACTCTGATGATGGTAGTGTCGCGTTTCAGCAGATTCCTGATAATATTATATTTTACACCACAATCAACAAGTAGTATCCTGTATTGCCCTGATCCGTAGATTTTCTTTTCATGGGTACTGACCTCGGCGACAAGATTAACCTTGTTTGGATCAAAAAATGATATCTCAGTTCCTTCCGGTTCAATTTTCCCAAGCATGGCTCCCTTTTCCCTGATCCTTTTTGTAAGTGCTCTTGTATCAATTCCGTATACTCCCGGTATATTATTTCTAATCAGCCATTCATGAAGACTCTCAGATGCATTCCAGTGGCTGTATTCAAAAGAATAATCTGAGACGATCAGGGCTGAAATATGTATTGATGAAGACTCATAAAACCTGAAAAGGTCATTCTCCTCACTTTTCCCGGGAGCCCCGTAGTTGCCGACAAGAGGGTATGTAAGGCATAGGATCTGACCACGGTATGATGGATCGGTAAGACTTTCAGGATAACCTGTCATTGCAGTATTAAATACTACCTCTCCTGCAGCTGGAACCCGGGCACCAAAGGACCACCCTTCATATTCTGTCCCATCTTCCAGCACCAATTTTACCTGCAGCTTATCATTCATCAGTAAATTTCATTTATTCGGGCAAATATGTTCAATATTTAACCCGGGAGGCCTTTTTTCAGCGTGTCAAATATAGTTAAAAACATTTATAACATTGGGAAACAGATAGCAGGTACCTTGATATAATTTTATATTATTAGTATAAGAGGTGATCCGATTTAAAATTCAATTTAGAATTCTTATGGGAGTTTAATTAATATTTTTATTACTTTTATGGGCAGTTTTTGATATACTCATTCATTAAAAAGGAATTATATGAAAAGGATAATCACAGTTGTTATACTTCCCGTAGTATTTATGAGTCTGGTTAACCTGACATCCTGTAAATCAGGAAATGGAAAAGAACAGAAAAAGGTTGAACTTGACCAGTTAAAAACAATTGAGAATGAAATTGAATCCAATGTATATCCTCTGCCTTCGTCAGCTCAAGTTATAAAAATGCTTCAGGATCTTGAGGTTGGATACATATTCGGAATCTCAAATCCTGTAGAAAATACTAAAAAGTATTTTACCAGTACAGCCAGGGCTATAAATATAGGAGTATTCGGTGCTGATCTCAGTTATGCGACATTATATAATATTCAGCAGGAGATTATCAATTACCTTGAGGCAATCCAATCATTAGCTGCTGACCTTAATATGTCACAGCTTTATGATGAGACCTTATATGATAAGATTAAGCAAAATTTTGATTACAAGGACAAACTCGTGGAGATACTTACTGAGGCTTTTGATGAGACCTATGCTTATTTGAGCGACAATGACCAGCAGCCTCTTGCTTTGCTGGTTGTTGGTGGTGCCTGGGTTGAAGGAATGTATCTTACAACACATGTTTCTGAAGCTGCCTACCAGGTAGCAGGCATTTCAAAAAACCTTCTGGAACAGAAGAAATCATTTGAGCTCTTTCTTGAGATCACCAAACCATATGAGGATGATCCGATTGTGAGTGATTTTGTTAAGAAACTAGATCCCATTAAAGAGGTATATGACAGACTGGGAACCAGCCTTACCCAGAAAGACATTATGGATATTACAAAAGCTATGGAAGAGGTTAGAACCCTGATCGTACTATAGATATATATTGAATCTCTGACCGCAAAGAATATTACTTTGCGGTCTTTTTTTTACATGCGAGCTTAATGAGGGAATCAGTATTACTGGCTTTGATCCATATTTTTGCCATTGTCTCGACAGTTAATCCTGCAGGAATAACATCTCGCGGCAGAAAGATCCTTCGTAGCTACCTTCGCAGATATCTTAACAGGGAGCTTGAAGAGGAGTACTTTGCACTCTTCGAAAACAATCTTGAATTTTATTCAAATGAATTAAAGAGTGTTGATAAGTCAGAACTGGCGGATGAAGATTCCCTGATATCCTTTCAGATAACAAATATATGCAGGCAAATTAAAAAGGGACTTTTTCTTGATGAGAGAATGATAGTTTTTCTTCAGCTGATAGAGTTTGCTTTTGAAGATGGGATGATAACAGAACAGGAGAAAACCATCATCGATATTGTTGCAAGAACTTTCAATATTTCAAGAAGAGAATATGATAATGCTTCTGCTTTTATGATAGGCAGATCATTCGATGATATAACTCCTGAATCTGTTCTGTTGATTGAGAGTGACAATCCTGTCTCTTCTGCTGAAAGAAAATATAAAAATTATAACAAATGGCATCATATCCGGTTAAAAGGATTCAGAGGTCATCTTTTTATTCTTTTTATTGAAAGTACCGGAACACTTCTTCTGACTTATGACGGTCCGCTTGCACTCTATTTTAAAGGAAGGGATATTATTGCCTACCGGCCATTTTTGCTTGAAAAAGGTGTGAATATAAAAGGTCAGGGTATTGAACCAATATTTTATTCGAAGATCTTCAAAAAATTTGTTTCGGAAAGTTTTGCGGAAAAGGTTGTTTTTGAAGGACATAATATAGAATACCTGTTTAAAAATTCCGATAATGGTGTTCGAAAAATGAATTTCAGGGTTGAATCAGGGAACATTATCGGAATTATGGGTGGAAGTGGAGTTGGAAAAACCACAATGCTAAACTTGCTGCATGGAAAAATCAAACCGATATCGGGCGAGTTATATATAAACGGATATGACATTCATACTGATTCTGAAGTGATTGAGGGATTAATCGGATATGTTCCACAGGATGATATGCTTATTGAAGAACTCACTGTTTATCAGAATCTTTATTTCAATGCTCGATTATGCTTCGGTGGCTATACAGAAGAACAGCTTAAAAATATAGTTGATAAGGTGTTGACAGACCTTGATCTGATTGAGATAAAGGATCTTCAGGTAGGTGATATACTGAATAAGAAGGTGAGCGGTGGCCAGCGTAAACGACTTAATATTGGTCTGGAACTGATGCGGGAACCAGTGGTCCTGTTTATTGATGAACCAACTTCAGGATTATCCTCATTCGACTCCGAAAAGGTTATGAATCTGATTAAGAACCAGTCGTTGCGGGGGAAACTGGTATTTACAATTATCCACCAGCCATCATCAGGTGTTATCAAGATGTTTGACAGTCTCTGGATACTGGATAAAGGTGGTTATATGATATATGACGGAGACCCTGTCGAAGCTCTTGTCTATTTCAAAACCGAAACATCACAGGCTAATGCTGCTGAAAGCGAATGCCCAAACTGTGGCAATATAGAGACAGACGATATACTGGAGATTATAGAGGTCAAAAATATTGATAATGAAGGTTATCCCGGGAAAGAGAGACAGGTGAGCCCTAAGGAGTGGTACGAAAAGTACATGAAAAAGATGATGCCTGTTTTGGAAGGTATTCCTGAAAAGAAATCTGTAACTCCTGTTAAATCGACAGTGCCACGCAAGTCAGTACAGATAAAAACATTTATCAATAGAAATATAATCCGTAAGCTTGCCGATACCCAGTATATGACCATTAACCTGCTTGAAGTTCCTTTCCTGGCATTTGTACTTGGTTATATTTCGAAATACAGTGAAGGCGGAACATATTTTTTTTCAGCAAATAAAAACTATCCTGTATTCCTCTTTATGTCGGTTATTGTTGCCCTGTTTATTGGGCTGACTGTGAGTGCTGAAGAGATATATCGTGACAGGAAAATACTGGAACGGGAGAAATTTCTTAACCTCAGCAGGTTAAGTTACATGGTTTCGAAGATAACCTTCCTTTTTACACTATCGGCAATACAAACACTCTCCTATGTACTGGTGGCAAATACTATTCTTGAGGTAAGGGGAATGTTGTTTCAGCAATGGCTGATACTCTTTTCTACTGCATGCTTCGGTAATGTACTGGGATTGAATGTTTCAGCAGGTATGCGTACAGCAATTAGTATTTATATACTAATCCCGCTGTTACTTGTGCCGCAGCTGCTGCTTGGAGGGGCAATGATAAGGTTTGATGAATTGCATAAGTCATTGAGTAAAAAAATATATGTCCCTGTAGTTGGCGATATTATGACAACAAGATGGGCTTATGAAGCAATATCTGTTGAACAGTTCAAAAGTAACAGGTTCGAAAAGCCTTTCTTTAAATATGATATGGAGCTTAGTCAGAATGACTGGTATGCATCTTTCCTCATACCAACTCTTAGAGTTAAAGTCAATGAATGCCTTGTAGCCGGTAGAAATCCAGAATATCAGGAATACTCTGAAAATAATTTCCAAAAGATAAATTATCATTTGAACGAGCTCTCTGAAATAACAGGTATAAAACCGGGCGACTGGATCAACAGTGTAAATTATTCAAAATTCAACGATATCACAGGCGATGATGTAAAGCTGTACCTCGACAGTCTTAAAACAACATTGAGAGTAAAAAGCAAGAAAATATCACTTGAACGCGATTCCATGCTAAATGTGAAATCAGATCAGATAGGTTATGACAGGTTTATAAGGTTAAGGGAGACAGATTATAATGAATTCCTTGCAAATATTGTGCTTAACAGACTTACAACAAATAAGATATATGAATCAGATAACAAGCTGATACAGAAAGCTGATCCTATCTTCATGGCTCCCGGTTCAAAATATGGAAGGGCTCATTTCTTTGCTCCTTACAAAATGGTGGGGAATCTCAAAATAGACACGATGATCTTTAATGTTGCTGTTATCTGGCTTATGACTCTGTTTTTCTTTGTGACACTATATTATAATGTACTTAGACGTTTTCTGCAATTTCTTGAAAACCAGCATTTCCCATTCTGGCGAAAATTCGGAAGGGAGTTACTTCAAATCTGAAAATGGTATTTCCTAAAAAGAAGCTTGGACAGCATTTCCTTAAAGACAGGGACATTGCAAGGAGAGTTGCAGATACCCTTTCCGGTTCAGGTTATTCATCTGTCCTGGAAATAGGCCCCGGGACAGGTACATTGACCGGATTTCTTATTGACAGGAAGTTTAATGATTTCAGGGTCATTGAAATAGATAATGAGTCAGTATACTATCTTAAAGAGAATTTTCCCGATCTGAAGGAGATAATAAGAGGTGATTTCCTGATTATGGATATTGATCAATATTTCCCTGATAAATTCGCCATTATAGGTAACTTCCCATATAATATATCAACACAGATCCTGTTTAAGGTACTTGAAAACAGGGATAAGATAGTTGAGGTTTGCGGGATGTTTCAAAAAGAGGTAGCTGAACGAATCTGCTCCGGCCCGGGTTCAAAATCATATGGTATATTGAGTGTTTTGCTTCAGGCGTATTACACAACGGATTACCTCTTTACAGTTCCCGAACATGTTTTCTTTCCTCCTCCAAAAGTGAAATCCGGAGTAATACGACTTACCCGGAATATTGTGAAAAGTCTTGATTGTGATGAAATACTCTTTCGGAAGGTTGTTAAAGCAAGTTTTAATCAGAGGAGAAAGATTCTTAGAAATTCCCTTAAGGCTGTATTTATCCTCAAAAATGAGAATGATAAATATTTCAGATTGAGACCAGAGCGATTATCTGTTGATGATTTTATTGAACTTACAAACTGGATATCAAAAAACAGGGTTTTACCCGAATGAATATCCAATTGCGTCGACCGGATTCATTTTGGACGCGGAATAGGCCGGAGCATAACCCGCAACTATTCCTATTATTCCTGAAATAAATACTGCAAGAAATGCATTTGCCAGGGTGAGATACATATTCAGTTCCCACAGGTAATTAATTACTAATGTTGCTATAAATATGAGGAAAATTCCCACTATACCTCCTGCAATAGATAGCAGTACCGATTCTGTCAGGAACTGTTGCAGTATAAAAAATCGTTTTGCCCCAAGTGCTTTCTGTATACCTATAATATTTGTCCTTTCCCTGACAGAAACAAACATAATATTGGCAATTCCAAATCCCCCGACAAGGATGGCAAATCCTCCTATAATCCAGCCACCTATATTAATCCCGGCAAAAACAGCATCAAATCCCTGTGTAAGCAGGCTCGCCTTGTTAACAGAAAAATTGGATTCCTCACCGGGATGAAGTCTCCGGGCTGCCCTGAGAATCATAGTAACCTCATCACTTAACTCCTGTACCGGAACACTCTCCTTACTCTTTATCATGATATTGGATCCAAGGAATGGATTACGCATGTTGATAAAGTTCCTTGCATAATTTATCGGTACAAGGGTCATCTCATCCATACCACTGTCACTTATTCCTCCTTTTCCCTCCTTTTTAAAGACTCCTATAACACTGGTTTTATGACCTGAGATTATTATCTCTTTGCCAACAGGATTTACCCCTTCAAAAAGTCTTTCTGCTACCTCATATCCTACTATAGCAACATTCCTGCCTGAAGCTGATTCTTCAGGAGTGAAATATCGTCCCTCCGCAATATCAAATGATCGTAGTTCTTCAAATTCATGTGTTGCTGCCCATATGTAGGCATTATTTGCCTGGCTTTTTCTATAGCGGATCGATTCCGGTTCGGTGACTGAAAAACATATTGCTTCCGATTTAGTTGACTTTCGCTGTAATGCTTCATAATCTTTCAACGACACAACCGGCCATTTTATAATATCCCACCACTTGAGATTAGGATCAAATGACCATGGAAATTTTTGAATATATATTACATTATCACCAAGGGTTGCAATAGATTCACGAATTGATTTTTCCATCCAGTCAAGAACAGTAAATACTGAAATGATGGAAAAGATTCCTATAGTTATGCCAAAAAGAGAAAGGAATGTCCTTAATTTATTAACAAGAAAAGAGTTAACAGCGTACAGAAAACCCTCTTTAAAAAGCCTTAAGAACATCTTCATACCTGTAAAAAATAAATGAGGCTCAAAGATAAGAAAAAAGGAAATGCATGACTAATTATTCATTCACACATATATTCATAATGCTTATCTATTGAGGTTAACAAAAAAATATATATTTTTATTCGCCCTAATTATCAGCATCTGATAATCATAATCTTCAGATAATGAGTGAAAAGAGAATTAAAAGTGCTTTAATTTCAGTTTATTATAAAGAGGGTTTGGATGAAATTGTTAAGACTCTCCATGCTCTGGATATAAAAATTTATTCAACCGGAGGTACTTTCAGCTTTATAAAGGAACTTGGTATTCCTGCTGAAAAGGTTGAGGACCTTACTACCTATCCTTCAATTCTGGGAGGCAGGGTCAAAACATTACATCCTTTGGTTTTCGGGGGTATTCTTGCCCGAAGAGACAATTCAGAAGATGTTGAACAGATGGTAAAGTACAACATACCTGCTATTGATATGGTAATAGTTGATCTTTATCCGTTCGAGGAAACAGTAAGCAACACTACTGATGAAAATGAAATAATTGAAAAAATTGATATTGGTGGTATCTCTTTGATCCGTGCAGCAGCAAAGAACTACAATGATGTTCTTATAATTTCCAGCCGGGAACAATACACAGAACTACTGATACTGCTTGATGAAAAAAGGGGTTTCACAACTCTCGGCGAGAGAAAACTATTTGCTGCCCACGCCTTCAAAACATCATCTAACTATGATACGGCAATCTTCAGGTATTTCAACAGAGAAGCAAGGCTCAATGTATTCAGGGAGAGCATTGATAAAGCATATCCTTTAAGGTATGGAGAAAACCCTCACCAGAAAGGTGTTTTTTATGGTGAGCCGGCCAGCTTGTTTGACAAGTTGAATGGGAAAGAAATATCATATAATAATCTACTCGATATTGAATCTGCTCTTAATCTTATCGATGAGTTTTCTGACACAACAGTCGTTATCATTAAACATAACAATGCCTGTGGAGCAGCCTCCAGGGATAATTTAACAGAAGCATGGAAAGCAGCTCTGGCATGTGATCCTGTTTCTGCCTATGGCGGTATTATTACAGCAAACTGCCCGGTTGATGAGGCATCAGCAACTGAAATGGATAAAATATTCTTTGAAATAATCATTGCGCCGGAATTTTCAGATGCTGCACTGGAAATACTCAAACGGAAGAAGAACAGGATAATCCTTGTCAGGAAGGGAAAAGGAGACACCCCATACTGTTACAGGTCATTACTGAATGGTGTTTTATGGCAGGAACGGGATAAGAGCACAGAATCGGAAAAAGATATGAAACCTGTTACATCCAGAGTGCCGGAACCAGCAGAATATCGTGATCTTGTCTTCGCTAATAAGATAGTAAAACATAGTAAATCAAATACCATAGTACTGGCGAAAAAGAACCAGCTATGTGCCAGTGGTATTGGTCAGACCTCAAGAGTTGATGCACTGAAACAGGCAATTGAAAAGGCTAAAACATTTGGATTTAATCTTGAAAGTGCTGTTATGGCATCTGATGCATTCTTTCCCTTCAGCGACAGCGTCGAAATTGCACATCAGGCAGGTATAAAAGCAGTTATACAACCCGGAGGATCAGTGCGTGATCAGGAATCAATTGACTTCTGTTCCTCACACGGTATGGCCATGGTATTTACAGGTATAAGACATTTTAAACATTAACCAAATTAATAATCTCATTATATGGGCCTCTTATCATTTTTGACACAGGAGATTGCTATTGATCTCGGAACAGCAAATACAATAATTATTACCAACGATAAAATTGTTGTTGATGAACCATCTATTGTTGCAATAGACAAAAACACGGGTAAATTGATAGCAATAGGCGAAGCAGCCAGGCAGATGCATGGGAAGACTCATGAAAATATTAAAACAATCAGACCGATGAAAGATGGTGTGATAGCTGATTTTAATGCTGCCGAACTGATGATAAGGGGAATGATCAAGATGATTAACAAAGGACCACGATTCTTTTCACCATCACTTAAAATGGTAGTATGCATCCCGTCAGGAAGTACAGAAGTTGAAATTCGCGCAGTTCGTGATTCATCAGAACATGCAGGAGGAAGGGACGTATATATGATTTATGAACCTATGGCTGCCGCCATAGGGATCGGACTTGATGTGGAGGCTCCTGAAGGTTTTATGCTTATCGATATAGGTGGTGGTACAACAGAAATAGCTGTAATTGCATTGGGTGGGATTGTATGCAATAAATCAATAAGAATTGCCGGAGATGGTTTTACGGCTGATATCCAGGCATATATGAGGCACCAGCACAATATAAAAATTGGAGAAAAAACTGCTGAGGATATAAAAATTGCCGTGGGAGCGGCCCTCCCTGATATTGATAATCCACCCGCCGATTATACTGTAAGAGGACCAAACATAATGACTGCTCTGCCGATTGAAATACCTATTTCATACCAGGAGATTGCCTATTGCCTCGATAAATCACTGTCAAAAGTGGAAGCCGCTCTTCTTAATGTTCTTGAAATGACACCCCCGGAGCTCTATGCAGATGTAGTGAACAAAGGAATTTATATGGTAGGCGGAGGAGCCCTTTTGAGAGGACTGGATAAAAGATTTTCGGATAAAATAAATATTAAATTTAATGTCGTTGAGGATCCACTTCATGCTGTCGCACGTGGTACAGGTGTAGCTCTGAAGAATGTCGACAAATTTCCATTCCTCATGAGATAATGTAAAGTTGTGAATGAGAAACCTGCTGAATTTTCTGGCGAAGTATAACAACCTGATAATCTTTCTTATACTTGAAGGGATAGCACTCTATTTGATTAGCAACGGCAATAATTATCATAATACAAGGATCGTTAAGGGAATACGTGGTATTACAAGAGGAATGGAGGAGAAGATCAGTAATACCAGGACATATTTCCATTTAAGGGAAATAAACCAGGAGCTGGCTGCAGAAAATGCCTCCCTGAAAAGCACTATCGAGAAATTTAATAATAAAGAGGATCTGCTTTTTTTTTCGGTTTCCGATACGGCATACCATCAGAAATACACATTCTGCTCAGCCAGAATTATTGATAATTCGGTAAACAAGCAAAAGAACTTCTTTACAATAGACAAAGGCGAGAAGGATGGCCTGGCTGTCGACATGGCAGTTTCATCAACCAATGGTGTTGCAGGGGTTATTGTAGGATGTTCCAGGAACTTCTCCGTGGCTATGTCGCTACTGAATCTCGATTTCAGGGTTAGCGCCAGAATTAAATCAAATGGATACTTTGGCTCATTGGGCTGGGATGGCCGTGACTATAAATATGCCATTCTAAATGAGATACCGCAGCATGTGCCTGTTAGCATAGGAGATACAATTGAAACAACAGGTTTCTCCACTCTTTTCCCGGAAGGAATTATGATAGGCACTGTAAGCAATTTTAAAAATCCGGGTGGTGATTTTTATATGATTGAAGTTTTGCTGAATACCGATTTCAAACGACTTCATTATGTGAATGTAATTGGAAACTTAAGAAAAGCAGAACAACTGGAACTTGAAGAACCATTTCAATGATCAATTCGATTTTAAGATATAGCCTGATATTCATCCTGCTGATACTTCTGCAGGTCCTGTTTTTTAATAATATTGAGTTCAACGGTTATATTAACCCGTGGATCTATATTATGTTCATACTTCTTCTGCCGTGTGAAATATCATCATGGTTATTACTTATTATTGCATTTTTCACCGGGTTCGTAGTGGATATTTTTTGTGGCTCACCTGGTATGCATGCTGCAGCAACTGTTCTGGCTGGATTTGTTCGTCCCTATGTAATGAGATTAATTTCGCCCAGAGACGGATATGAACCGGGTTCTGATCCTTCGATGGTAGTCTACGGATTTAAATGGTACCTTATATATACTTCGATAATAATTCTTATTCATCATACAGCCTTGTTTTATCTGGAGGTTTTCCGTTTTGCTGATTTCTTCCGGACACTGTTCAGGGTAATAATAAGTTCTCTTTTCTCAATATCTTTTATTCTTCTACTGGAATACGCAAGGAAAGGGAAGTAATTGGGAGGCTCATGAAAGACACATATATCAGCAGGAGATATGTAATAGGAGGGATCATTGTCCTTGCAGCAGTAATGCTGATAATTAAATTATTTTCAATCCAGGTGGTTGAAGATACTTACAGATTATCAGCTGATAATAATGTTTTGCGATATGTGACTCAGTATCCTGCCCGGGGATTGATTTACGACAGGAATGGACAACTTATAGTATTCAACCAGGCAGCATATGATCTTATGGTTGTTCCTGCACAGACAGGTAATATGGATACAACCCTGTTTTGCAGTGAGCTTGGTATTACAGAGGGATCCTTAAATGACAGGATGAAAGCAGCTGTCAGCTATTCCCGGAGAGCACCATCAGTATTCTTAAAACAGATATCTGCTGAAACATATGCCCGGTTCCAGGAAAAAATGTTTATGTTTCCGGGATTTTATGTTCAACCACGAACCCTGAGAAAATATTCACGACCGGTAGCTTCACATATTCTCGGATATGTCAGCGAGGTGGATGAAAATATTATTAAACAGAATCCCTATTACAAACCGGGTGATTATATAGGGAAACTCGGTATTGAAGAAGCTTATGAAAAAGAACTGAGAGGAACCCGGGGTATAAAGATATTTCTGGTAGATGTTTACAGCCGTATAAAAGGTTCTTATTCCGATGGCAAACTCGATACACTTGCTGTTCAGGGTGCAGATATCATCTCAACAATCGATCTTGACCTGCAGGAATATGGCGAGGAGCTTATGAGAAACAAAACTGGTAGTATTGTAGCTATTGAACCGGCAACAGGAGAGATTCTTAGTCTTATATCATCGCCCTGCTATGATCCCGGTCTGCTGGTGGGAAGAATACGATCGGAAAATTATTCCAGACTTCAGTCTGATACACTTCTGCCCCTGTTTAACAGGGCTTTTATGGCTTCTTATCCTCCAGGATCAACGTTTAAACCTCTTAACGGACTCATTGGCCTTCAGGAAAAGGTAATTTATCCCGGTACTGAGTTTGGATGTAATAACGGGTATCTTTTTGTGGCATGTCACTCACACGAATCTCCTCTCGACCTGAAAGGAGCAATAATGAATTCATGCAATTCCTATTTCTGCCAGACATTCAGAAGAATCCTTGAAAACAATGAATATGAATCAGTTGCGGCTGCATATGATAAGTGGAAGAGTTACCTTGAAGAGTTTGGATTCGGGAAAAAGCTGGGTACTGAGTTTGTTAATGAACTTCCCGGACTGGTACCTGGTTCATCCTATTTTGACAGGTATTATGGAAAAGGTAAATGGAAAGCACTAAATGTGATATCACTGGCTATTGGTCAGGGTGAGATAGGGACAACTCCGCTCCAGATGGCAAACATGACTGCAGCTATTGCCAACAGAGGTTATTATTGTAATCCACATATAGTAAAGTCAGTAGGAAACCACAAAAGTATAGACACAGCTTATACAACAAAACATAAAATACATATTGATTCAGTAAATTTTGAGAATGTAATACAGGGGATGGAGGCTGCTGTAAACGGGGGAGCAGGTGCTACTGCCAGAATAGCTGCTTTAAGTGATATTATAGTGTGTGGAAAAACAGGAACAGCACAAAATCCACATGGTGAGAACCATTCAGTATTTATAGCTTTTGCCCCTAAAGAGAATCCTAAGATTGCTATAGCCGTTTATATTGAAAATGCCGGTTTCGGTGCCACATACGCTGCACCGGTGGCAAGCCTGATGATTGAGAAATACCTTACAGGACAAATCTCTTATGCTAATAAATGGCAGGAGCAACGTATGCTTGAACTGGACCTGATAAGCAAAAAACAGGGAAATGAGACGGACGATTAATATATGGAAGGGATTAGATAAGGTTACTATTCTCCTTTTCATCATACTGGTTATGATGGGCTGGTTCAATATTTATGCAGCTGTCTATAACGAAGAACATACAGGTATACTTGATCTCTCTCAGCGTTATGGAAAACAATTTATATGGATAATTGCAGCATTCATAATTGCAGCATTTATTGTAATTATTGATACAAGGTTTTATCTGTTTTTTGCAAGGTTCATTTATAGCGGACTCATTTTACTCCTGTTCATGGTACTTATTTTCGGTAAAGAGATTAATGGTGCAAGATCATGGTTCGAATTCGGTCAGATTAGTTTACAACCTTCGGAGTTCGCAAAATTCGGAACAGCCCTGTTTCTTGCGGATTTTCTCAATAAGCGAAGGCAGGATTTAACCAGGTTAAGAGTAATTATACCTGCAGCAGGTATAATATTTCTCCCGGCACTGCTTATTGCTTTACAACCAGACCTTGGATCAACAGTTGTTTTTGTTGCATTTTTCCTCGTTCTATTCAGAGAGGGTTTGAGCCCTTATGTTTTCCTGTCAGGTCTCCTGATGATTATCCTATTCTTTCTCACACTTCTTTTAAGTGATATTTATCTGGAACTTTCCCTGATAGCATTAGCTTTTCTGATTACATTATTTGCGACTAAAAAATGGAAGTTATGTTTAACCGGTCTGAGCATAATCCTGATTATATCCGGATCATTATATGCACTCGACTACTTTGTGCTCAAAACGATTGGAAATAAACTGATTATTATGATTTCCCTTTTCCTGTCGGGGATTGCCTTCAGTTACCATATATATCTCAGAAAGGCAAAATCAATTCTCGTCATCTATTTTTTTCTGGTTGGGACCATTATATATGTAAATTCTGTAGATTATACCTACAGTCACCTTCTTAAAATACACCAGAGGGAAAGAGTTGAAATTATGCTTGGTTTCAAGTCAGATCCTCATGGTACAGGATATAATGTTAACCAGTCAATGATATCAATAGGTTCGGGAGGACTGACTGGCAAAGGATATCTTCAGGGTACACAGACTAAATTCAAGTTTGTTCCTGCCCAGAGCACTGATTTTATTTTCTGTACTATTGGTGAGGAATGGGGTTTCCTCGGATCGGTTACAGTAATAGGTTTATACCTGTTTCTTCTTATAAGGTTAATTATTCTGGCCGAACGACAACGTTCAGTATTCTCGAGGGTATACGGTTATGGTGTACTCTCAATCTTTTTTATACATTTCTTTATTAATATAGGGATGGCAATTGGCCTGGTACCTGTTATAGGTATTCCGTTACCATTCTTAAGCTATGGAGGAAGCTCATTATGGGGTTTCACAATACTGCTGTTTATTTTTCTGAGGCTTGATGCCGGCCGTACAGAATACCTTGCATGATCAGAAAGGGATTATTATTCTGTGTGAAATTTCAATGCCAAAATCTTTTTCAACGTAGTCGATAAGCTGTGGAAAGAATTCCATAAAGTCATCCTGCAGGGAAAAATAATTTTTCTTCAGTTCACGTATTGCAAATCTTGTTTCTCCCGGAAGAGTAGTTCTCTTACTTAGAGTCTTAAGTACTTGCCTGATACCATTGATAGTCTGGTATGATTCTATCCAGTTATTGATAATAAAGAATGGCATCATCTCTCTGACTTCAGCGGGAAGTAAATTGTAATTATTTACCATTGCCCTGTAGAAGTTGTATGTGACACTTTCAAGAGGTCTTCTCGAAAAGAAATTCCATTCTTTTGTCAGAAAATGATCATAAAGAATATCTGTTACAACTCCCGAATACCTGTGGTATTTACGGGAAAAGAAAATCTTGCTTCGGTGTACAACCGGATGGCGGTCAGTGAAATCATCAATATGGCGATGAATAATAATACCTTTCCGGATTAGATCAGGATATTTAAGATAATCACGCCCTTTAACATAATCCCCGATGTAATTACCAATGATGATCTCTTCAGAATCACCAGATAAATATATGTGGGCGAGCACATTCATAAACCGATATAATAGTACAAAGAATTTACCATATCAATTATGATATCTAATACAATTTCACTACCCTGTTCAACCCCCAAGGCAATAGCCAAACTAAATGCCTGATGTACAGAATATTATGTCATTTTACAGACATATAAAAAAATCCCATTAAATTCTCGGAATTTCAATCTGCAAATTATACATTTGTTATGTCATATTAAAATTAAACGTCTTTCATCTATTAAATATTTTCACTTTAAATTAAGGAGGATCTTATGGTTAAAAAGAATGTCATCATTATTGGTGCAGCGGGAAGAGATTTTCACAATTTCAACGCATGGTTCAGAGATAATAAAGATTATAATGTTGTAGCATTTACTGCTGCCCAGATCCCTGATATTGACGGGAGAAAATACCCAAAGGAGCTTGCAGGAAAATTATATCCAAAAGGTATCCCGATCTATGCCGAGGTAAATCTTCCGGAACTTATAGTGAAGTATAAAGTTGATGACTGTATATTTTCATATAGTGATATTCCTTATCAGAAGGTTATGGCGGTTAGCGCTATTGTAAATGCAGCCGGTGCAAATTTTGTTTTACTTGGACCTTCAGACACAATGATTAAAAGCAATAAACCTGTTATTGCTATCGGTGCTGTCAGAACAGGCTGTGGTAAAAGCCAGACTTCCAGGCGAGTTATAGAGATACTGATGTCGAAAGGACTTAAGGTGGTTGCAATACGTCACCCGATGCCATATGGTAACCTTAATGAACAAAAAGTCCAGAGATTTGCTGCTGTCAAGGATTTTGAAAAACATAAGTGTACTATTGAAGAAATGGAAGAATACGAACCCCATGTGGTTCGTGGTAATGTTATTTACGCAGGTGTTGACTATGAGGCTATATTAAAAAAAGCTGAAAAGGACCCTTCAGGGTGTGATGTTATTGTATGGGATGGCGGGAATAATGATTTTCCATTTTATAAACCTGATATGATGATTACCGTAACTGATCCCCACAGGGCAGGTCATGAACTAATGTATTACCCGGGGGAAGTTAACCTCAGACTGGCTGATGTTGTAATTATAAATAAAATAGATACTGCTCCTCCGGAGGGAATCCAGGTTGTACGTGAAAGTATCGCAAAGGTAAACCCCCAAGCAGTAGTAATAGATGGCGCTTCACCAATTAAGGTTGACAATCCATCTGTGATTAGAGGGAAGAGTGTTCTGGTTGTTGAAGATGGTCCCACCCTTACCCATGGTGAAATGAAACTTGGTGCCGGTATTGTTGCTGCACGTAAATTCGGAGCTGCTAATCTTGTTGACCCCAGGCCATATACTGTCGGCAGACTTACGGAAACATTCAGGATATATCCTGAAATAGGTACACTTCTTCCTGCAATGGGTTACGGGAAACAGCAGTTACATGACCTGGAAAGCACCATAAACAGGACTAAGTGCGACAGTGTAATTATTGCAACACCTATTGACCTAAACAGGATAATCAATATAAAGAAACCAAGTACAAGAGTTTACTACGATCTCCAGGAAATAGGAGATCCGAACCTGTCACAGGTCCTTGATGAATTCATTAAGAAACATAAGCTGACAGGGAAGAAAAGATGACCTCACCTCCTGTCTGTTACATGTACTCACCCCCAAACCACCTCTCTCCGCCATCTGGTGGAAAGAGGGGGTATATGTAAGTAAGAGGCTATTCTGTCACATATTTCTCATTGCGGGCATCCTTAATAACGCCACTCCAGTTCATACCGAATCCGAATTCATATACATTTCCTTCTGAATCAATATAGCATTCCATATCAAAAGGAACATCCTCGTACTGCTTTTCTACTGTATACATACTTGCAGGCATCTGAAGCGGAAGTAATCCGGAAGGTTCTGCCGCCCCCGTGATTATATCAAGAATAGCCTGATCCTGTACTTCAAAGGTAACAAGGATTGCATCAGCAGCTTTCTCAAATTCAGCAAATACCATTGGCTTCGACATGTTTACAGTAACTATCACAGGTTTATTTCCCATGGCATTTTTAGTATCAACTACCATCTTGAGATCACCTGCGTTGGAAGTAGTAACTGATTTTCCTTTATAGGTCCTGTTATTGAATGACTCCAGGGGATCACCTCCTGCGATACTCGGATCGCGTGCTTCCACGGCTGTGTACTTACTGTATTGAAGGCTGATGGGTACATATCCTGTTCCACCTTTTTTAACATCTTCCCGGTCATAACCGGTACCACTGTTTGGACTCTGTATTACAACAAGCGCTAAATCAGCCTCATCAGGATTTTCAGTAATATTGAAATATTTTTTAACAATATCAATATTTATCGGATAAGTTTCAGTTGCAGGTGTCTCCATGCCAAAAAAATTCCTGCCTGCAGGTATTTTCCTTTTTGGAATATATACTGTCTTTTCCTTTTCAGCAGGTAGTACGTTATTATTGTTTTTCAGCATTACAATTGATTTAAGTTGGGCATCATATCCTGCTTTCATAAACTCAACATTTCCTGCAATGTTCTTTGTTTCTTCAGGGTTGAGATAAGGATTTTCGAAGAGACCAACTCTGAAAATATTCTTCAGAAGTCTTACTGCAGATTGTTCCATTCGTGCACGCATGAATTCCTCACCATGATCCTCTACGCCCATATTATATGCTTCAACCACGGGACCTGCATCGTTATTACCTCCAAACTGGTCAACACCGGCCATAATTATCTTATAATGTCTTTCCACTTCCGTAAGTGTTTCAACGCCCCAGCAGGTGGTTCCAAATCCGTCAACTGCAGTTTCATCCCTGGTTACACCCCAGTCAGTACAAACAACACCATCAAAATTATATTTACCACGCAACAGGTCAGTAATAATATATTTATTATAACTATTACCTACATTTTCATCATTAACGTTATCTATGCCGTACGATATTGTATAATAGGGCATTACTGCTGAAGCCATTTTCGTTTCGCCGTTGAGTTTAAAACCTCCTTCGATGAAAGGTATCAGGTGATCCTCAAAACTACTACCGGGATATACTGCATATTTCCCAAAAGCATAATGTGCATCACGTCCTCCCTCTTCAGGGCCTCCTCCGGGCCAGTGTTTAACCATAGCATTTACACTTGTATAACCCCATCCATCAGAAATTTCTGTTTCAGAAGTAGAGGTTTGAAAACCATCAACATATGCACGTGCCATATCAGCTGAAAGCAGGGGATTTTCACCAAATGTACCACTGACCCTGCTCCATCGTGGTTCAGTGGCCAGATCTATCTGTGGTGATAATGCAGTGGTAATACCAAGTGCCCTGTATTCCTTTGAGGCTATATCTCCAAACTCCTGGACAATGGCAGGATCAAAAGTTGCAGCCAATCCCAGTGAACCCGGCCACATAGATATCTGTCCGGCTGAACCTACATTATATTCAGCAGTTGACATAGCCCGATGCC
>CAZDOM010000004.1:0-68212 GCA_964507015.1 uncultured Rikenellaceae bacterium
TCGGAACCATGAGCCCTGGTTATAAGCTGGATGTTGTAGGGGATATAAATATTACCGGAGACTTCAGGGTTAACGGCTCACCTATTGCCACTACAACACTAACAACCGGAACTTTAACCGCAACAAGCCCTGTCTCAGTAAGCGCTACACGAGAAGTTATAGGAGGCAGTGCAGTAATATCTATTGCAAATGCCTCAACATCGGTAAAAGGTGCTGTGCAATTGAGCAATTCATACTCCGGTACAAACGAGACCCTGGCCACTACTGAAAAAGCACTGACCGATGGTCTGGCAACCAGGGTCGACGGAGCCGGAATGACTGTAGGTAAGATCTATTCGGAAACACACGGGACACTTCTTTCTACAGGAGGGTTCACCCTTTCATGGAATGTTGGTGATGATAATATTACGATCACAAATGACAATCCATTTCCCGCAGTGTACTGGTATACCATGAGAGCAGATCCTGTTTTAAAAGAGAATGGAGTAATACCACCGGAAGACAAAGTAGCAATATCCGGATGGAATTCACAAGAATCTTGTGGTTTTGAGATACATTTCGGTCAGGTAGACGCAGGAGGAACCTGGTGTTCAGTTTGGCTCCAGTATTATGACGGCAAAATGATCGGGCATTATATAATAAATTAGTTTTTATTCTGTATTTTCGTCATACTCCCTGAATAGAGATTGAAATATCTCTTTTACAGAAGATATTTTCGTTGCCCTGAATGCGTTTGAACCGGCAAAAGCGTAACCATTATCAAAATTACCCTTTAGTGCATTGATAAGTGCAATTATTATACAATAGGGGCTTTTGCTTATATCACAGGTCCTGATACACTTGAAGGGACATTTTACGGGTTGTTTTTTCCCCTCCTTCACCATGGTTAAAAATTTACTGAGTATTGCCCTTCCCGGCATCCCTACAGGGCTCTTTATAATCTCAATATCCTTCTCTTCAGCATCTATATATGACTGTTTAAATCCCGGTGAAGCATCACATTCTTCAGTTGTTACAAACCTGGTCCCCATCTGAACGCCTGCCGCACCAAGTTCAATGATATTACGGATATCTTTCCCTGTATAAATACCTCCGGCAGCAATGAGAGGAATTTTTTTATCGTATTTTTCTTCAAATGCTTTAAGCTCAGTGATTATTCCCGGGACAAGCTTTTCAAGCGAATAATTCTCATCGTTGATCTGTTCTTCCTTAAATCCAAGATGCCCTCCTGCTTTGGGACCTTCAACAATTACCGCATCAGGCAAATAGTTATAATTGGTTTCCCATTTTTCACATATGATCTTTGCAGCTCTTGCCGAAGAAACGATAGGGACAAGCTTTGTCTTACTCTCTTTCTTCAGGAATGAAGGAAGATCCAGGGGAAGTCCTGCTCCTGCAACTATTAAGTCAACTTTTTCTGATATTGAAGTCTTAACCATATCGGCAAAATTTGACATGGCAACCATTATATTGACACCTATTACCCCAAGTGTTTTTTCCCTGGCTTTCCTGATCTCTTCTTTAAGACCCAGGATACTGGCTTCAAGAAAATTTCTCGAGAAATGCTTATACAATAGGCCAAGTCCAGCAGAAGAGATTACACCAATTCCACCCTCATTTGCAACTGCTGCTGCCAGGCCGGATAGTGAAATTCCCACTCCCATGCCACCCTGTATTACGGGAACATCTATTGCAAGATTCCCGATTTTTAACCCATTCATTTTCAACATACTTATTATCCAGTCAAAGGTAGACTAATATTGAGAATAATAAATTAAAAAGATATATTTATTCTAATTTAAGATTTTTAATCTATTTTCTGGTCTTGAAATTGATATACATGCATGAATAAAAATCTTAACTTTAAAACCGTTTTACCAATTAATTTTAACATGAAAAGATTAATCATTACTGTAGTATTGTGCTTAACAATATTTATTTATGTTTCAGCTGATATTGAAAAAGAAATAAAGGCAGCATTAATACATGTTACTGTTTACCCCGACAGGGCACAGCTAACACGTGAAACAAGTGTCGATATACCTGCAGGTAAGACACTCCTGATTCTTGGAGCTCTTTCACCGTATATTGATTCAAGAAGCATACAGGTAAAGGGACAGGGTGATTTCATGATACTTTCGGTAAACCACCAGAATAATTACCTTGAAAACCTTGAAGAGCTTCCCGAAGTAAAGAACATCAGGAAACAGATTGAAACACTCCGGTTAAAGGTTGAAGATGAAAAAGCTTCAATAAGTGTGCTGAAAGAAAAGGAGGCATTCCTTGTAGCTAACAGGGCCATCCTGGTTAAGGAAACCACATTTTCAGTAGAACAGCTTAAGAGTGTTATGGATCTATATACCAATAACATGGAGCAGGTCACAACTACAATTCTTAAAAAGAACAGGATGATTAGGGATTATGAGGAACAGATTGCAGCCCTGCAGAAACAGATTTCAGAGAAACAGGATAAACAACGCCTTCCATCCGGAGAGATTTCAGTTTCAGTCAGTTCGGAAAAATCGGTTTCAGGGAAACTTACAATCGATTATGTTGTTTCAAATGCCGGCTGGTACCCTACTTACGATATCAGGGTGGATGACATTACAAAACCTGTTAACATTTTTTATAAAGCCAATTTGTTTCAGAATACAGGTATTAAATGGCAAGATGTAAAGTTGAGCTTTTCAAATGCAACACCCTGGATTGCCGGTGATGTACCGACACTCTACCCGTGGTTTATCGATTATTTCACACCAATGCCGATAATAAGGTCGAAGGCTGTAGCTGCAAAAACCCAGGCACCAATGGTTATGGAAATGGCTGCAGATGATATGAAGATGGCAAGAACTGAAGAGGCAGAAGCTCTGTCAATCCCAGTTGAAAAACAGATCGGAGAAACTACAATTACTTTTGATGTAGCAATACCATACACCATTGAATCAGACGGCAAAGTACAGACGATAGAAATACAGCGTACTTCGACACCTGCCGGGTATAAATACATTACAGTACCCAAGTTATCTTCTCATGCATATCTTACCGGTAATATTGCAAACTGGGCAGAACAGAGTCTGCAAAACGGCGAGGCAACTTTATATTTTGAAAATACATTTGTAGGTAAGTCAACACTTAATGTTAACCAGCTTTCCGATACACTGACAATATCACTTGGAACTGATAACAGCATCCTGGTAAAAAGGGAAAAACGACAGGATTATACCAGTAAGAGAATAATCGGAACAAACAAGACCGAGACATATTCATTCCTGATAACAATACGGAATAATAAACCAAATCCTGTCAATATAACAGTGAATGACCAGATACCCATCTCCTCAAACAGCGGTATAACCGTTGAAGCTGTTGAGCTGACCGGAGGGAGGTATAACCAGCAAACCGGTGAAATAAAATGGGACCTGAATATTAAACCACAGGAAACCAGGGAAATAATCCTGACCTATTCAGTAAAATATCCCAAAGATAAAACTGTCATACTTGAATAAACCCCATTAAATGAGCATAATAGGGAATTTAATATGGCTTCTTTTCGGAGGCATTGTGATAGCTGTTGAATATTTTATCGGCAGTATTGCATTGATGATAACTATTGTAGGTATTCCCTTTGGCATTCAGACACTTAAGATGGGTGCTCTGGCTATATGGCCTTTCGGTCGCGATACAAGGGTTCACTCAAGAGCATCCGGTTGTCTGTATATCCTGATGAACGTACTATGGCTTATATGCGGGGGATTATGGATTGCAGTTACCCATGCAGTTTTTGGATTATTACTTTGCATTACCATCATTGGGATCCCTTTTGGAATGCAACATTTTAAACTGGCTGCGGTAGCTTTGAATCCCTTCGGAAGGGATATTGTATATATATAATTATCAAGAATTATTTAACCTTGGAGGACACGGGGATCACGGATAAGAACCCGGCCGATTCAAAATAATTTATCTTGGTCCTCTGATAATGCCTCTCTCTGAACCTCTTATGAAGTTTATGATATAATCCCTGTCGGGTGACGGTTTGAATTCTTTCTCAATATCTTCGAGTGCCTGTGAGATATTCAGACCTCTCTGATAGATGACCCTGTATATATTATGTATTTCATCTATTCTTTCCTTTTCAAATCCTCGTCTGGTAAGACCTACAGTATTAAGTCCCATATATGTGAGGGGATCTCTGTCGGCTTTTATAAATGGAGGTACATCTGTACGTATTTTTGTAGCGCCTCCAATCATCACATGTGCTCCCACGCGTGCAAACTGGTGAACAAGAGCTCCTGCACTCAGTATTGCCCATTCCCCTACCTTCACCTCACCCGCCAGACCGGCAGCATTTCCCATTATACAGTTTTTCTCCATATAACAATCGTGGCCAACATGGGCGTAAGCCATCAAAAGGCAGTTTTCACCAACGACTGTTTTGCCTACTGCTGCTGTTCCTCTGTTTACCGTAACTCCCTCACGCAGAATAGTATTGTCGCCTATCTCTGCAGTTGAATCTTCTCCTTTGAACTTCATATCCTGGGGGATTGCAGATACTACTGCCGTTGGAAAGATCCTGCAGTTTTTACCTATCCTGGCTCCATCAAGAATTACTGCATTCGGACCGATCCATGTTCCTTCCCCGATAACAACATCACCGGCTATATAGGTAAATGGTTCTATCCTTACCTCTTCACCTATCCTTGCATCAGGATGAATAAATGCTAACTCTGATATCATTAATATGCTATTTGTTTTTGATTATCTGTGCCACCATCTCTCCCTCAACAACCAGTGTATTACCAACAAATGCCTGGCCGTACATGGCTACTATTCCGCGGCGCATAGGTTCAATGAGTTCCATTTTCAGGATTACCGTATCGCCGGGAACAACTTTTTGCTTGAATTTTAGTTTGTCAATCTTAAGAAAATATGTAGAATATCTCTCCGGTTCATCAACGCCACTTAAAACCAGTATTCCACCCGCCTGGGCAAGTGCTTCAACAAGCAGCACACCAGGCATAACCGGTTCATCAGGAAAATGACCCTGGAAAAAGTTCTCATTGAAGGTGACATTCTTAATACCCACCACGGTATTATCATCCAGTGAGATAATCTTATCCACCATGAGGAACGGCGCTCTATGGGGTAGTCGTCTTTTAATTTCTTCAATATCGTATACCGGAGGTACAGAAGGATCATAGACCGGTATATCGCGTTTGGAAAGAGCTTTCTTCATCTCCTGTCTCATGATCTTTGCAAGCCTCGTATTGGCATAATGGCCAGGACGTGTAGCAACAACTTTTCCTTTAATCGGATAGCCTACAAGAGCAAGATCTCCCATTATATCAAGAAGCTTATGCCTGGCAGGCTCATTGGGATGATGCAGTTCGGTATTGTTGAGAATTCCGGCAGTGTGTTTGTTTATTCCCGGCCTGTTAAAAAGCTTCGCAATACGGTCTATTTCAGACTGTTCCACCTCCTTTTCAAGGATAACCACGGCATTGTCGAGGTCACCCCCTTTAATAAGACCCATATCATGCAAAGGTTCCAGTTCATGGAAAAAGACGAAAGTACGGCTGTCGGCTATCTCTTTCTCAAAGTCATCCAATGAATCGAGGATGGCATACTGATTACCAAGTATCTTACTGTTATAATCAATAAGGACATTTATACTGAAATGGTCATCGGGATATACCATCAGGTCGATACCATGCTCTTCGTCAGAATAGGTTATTTTCTGTTTTATCACAAAATAGTCTCTATCCTCTTCCTGGTCAACTAATCCGGCCTCTTTGATGGCTTCAACAAACTTAGATGCACCGCCACCCATGATTGGGGCTTCAGGCCCGTTAAGCTCAATAATAACATTATCGACCTGCATTCCATGCAGTGCTGCCAGAACATGTTCAATAGTTGCTACTGATGCATTATTCTGAACCAGTGTTGTTCCTCTCGAAGTATCAGTAACATTTTCAGCAAGAGCTTCAATTATAGGTTTATCCGGAAGATCCACCCTGCAGAATTTATACCCTTGATTTGACGGAGCAGGTTTAAATGTCAGAGTAACATTAATCCCGGTGTGTAAACCCTTACCCTTAATGCTTATATCTCTTGCAAGTGTTCTCTGTTTTTCGCTCATCAACTATATCTGAATTTGGCTACAAAAAAAATAAAAAAAACCAGAACAAGCTAAAAAAAATAGCCCGTAACGGTGTAAATATAAGATAATTTTCATTAAACCAGCATCTTAACTTATTACTGGCTCATCGATTCTATCTTTTTTCCAAGTTCATCGATCTTCTCTTTCAGTTCGGGTAATTTTTTAAAGATCACCGATGACTTCAGAAAATTTATATGTTCTATGGCAGGAGATCCTGTCAGGACGGCGTTCTCTTTTCTGATATTTCCCGGTATCCCTGACTGCCCTCCGATTTTTACCCCATCAGCAATTTTGCTATGTCCTGCAAAGGCCACTTGTCCTCCTATCATACAATTCCTTCCTAATTTTGTCGAACCTGCAATGCCTGATTGTGCTGCTATTACAGTGTTTTCACCTACTTCAACATTATGTCCTATCTGGATCAGATTATCAAGCTTCACTCCTTTGCGTATGATTGTGGACCCCAGCGTTGCCCTGTCGATAGCCACATTTGCTCCGATTTCGACATGATCTTCAATAATGACATTCCCGAGCTGTGGTATTTTCATGAATTCAGTTTCAGACTGCGGTGCAAATCCAAAACCATCGCTCCCGATAACCGTTCCGGCATGAATCGTACAATTCTCACCAATAATATTATCATTATATATTTTGACACCGGGATACAATATGCAATTATTCCCGATAATTGTATTATCGCCTATATAAACATGGGGATATATCAGACAATTATCTCCTATCTTACAATTCTCTCCTATATATGCATATGCTCCAATATAGATTTCTTTACCTGTTGTTGCTGCAGGTTCAATAACAGCAGTGGGGTGGATACCCTTCTTTCTGGGCTTTGACTGGCTAACCATCTGAAGAAGAGAGGCAAATGATTTATACGCATCATCGACTTTAATAAGTGTAACATTTACACTTGATTTCAGAACAAGGTTTTTGTTTACCAGTACAACCGATGACCTGGTTGTATACAGGTAAGGTTCATATTTAGGGTTTGCCAGAAATGAAAGAGCACCCTCCTTCCCCTCTTCAATTTTTGCAATAGTATGAACAATAGTGTCAGGATCCCCAACAACTTCACCTTTCAGAAATCCTGCAATTGCTGCTGCTGTAAATTCCATAATCTAATTTTTAAAGTTATCTGCATTCTTTGGGGTAACAAAGAAAATATTTTGTAATTCTTTCTGATAAAAATCTGTGGTCAAACATATCCGAAACGGAAGATATGCCAGCAATTTTTCCTGATTTGAGTAATATTTGTACTTCAGGGGCTCCGGGAGCATATACCAGGTTCGATATACTGTTTGTGTAAACATAGTATCCTGTCAATTCCGGATCTATACCTGTCATCTCAGCTGTCATAATTTTCAGTTTTTCCACTCTTTCTTCAGGAAACGGTTCATTCTGTAATTCTATTGCCAGCAAATTTCTTTTTATAAGCCTGGAAGAAAGATCTGCCAGAACCCTGTCTGAGCAGTCAGTCCAGTATTTTGCTGACACAAGTATATCGGAATCATCAAGCTTTGTGAATGTGGAGGCAATAAGGCCGGGTGTAAAGACCCCGTCTTTAATCAGATCATCAGGACCTATATTGTTGTAAAGGAAAAACTTAAGTGCTGGTGTAGTATAAAGTTCCCGGTCTTCCGCTGCAAGTTCCTTTGCCCGCTTCAGGATCTTTACAAGCATATTTTCGGAGGCAAGTACTGTTTTATGCATATATACCTGCCAGTACATCAGACGCCTGGCAATAAGAAACTTCTCCAGTGAATAGATACCCTTTTCATCTATCACAAGTCTGTCGTCAACAACATTAAGCATCCGTATTATCCGGTCGGAACCAACTGATCCCTCAATGACACCTGTAAAGAAACTGTCTCTCCGCAAGTAATCAAGCCTGTCCATATCTATCTGTCCGGAAATAAGTTCATGCATGAATTTCCTGTGATATGTTCCTTTGAAAATTTCTATTGCCAGGTCAAGCCTCCCCTTATATCTTTCGTTTAGTTTTTTCATCAGGAGCAGTGAAAGATCCTCATGAGAGATTCCACTTATTATAGAAGTCTCCAGGGCATGTGAAAAAGGGCCATGGCCTGCATCATGAAGAAGTATGGCTATTAATACAGCCTCCTCCTCTTCAGGTTTTATGCTGACACCTTTATCCTTAAGGGTGCGAAGTGCATTATCCATAAGATACAGTGCTCCAAGGCAATGCTGAAACCTGCTGTGATTTGCACCGGGATAAACGAAACTGGTAAGACCCAGCTGCCGGATATACCTCAGGCGCTGAAACCATGGATGTTCAATCAGATCGTAAATAAAATCGCCGGGAATGTTAATAAACCCGTAAACAGGATCGTTTATTATTTTTCGCTTATTTGTGAGAAAGGTCACTTTTTATGAATAATTAACTTACAAAAGTATGAATTTGTTTAGAACATGATCCAAACAAAATAAATCCTTTGTTTACCTTAGCACTGTTCTTTGTGATTTTTACTGTTTGTATTTTATCTAAAAGAGATATTCCGGGTAATCACAAAGTGAATAGAAGAATTTTTTATAAAATGATGGCTCTGCAAGCAGCATTTGAAGGAAATTACGTCTTTATAATGTAAATAAACTACCTAAACTTCCCTCTTGCAAAATGAAAATCGAAATTCAGGGATTGAATAAGATATATCCTAACGGTAACCATGCATTAAAGGATATCAACCTTGAATTCGGTACCGGGATGTTTGGCCTTCTTGGGCCTAATGGTGCAGGGAAATCAAGCCTGATGAGAATAATTGTTACGCTGATGAAACCTACATCAGGAGTGGTCCTCGTGGATGGAATGGATATTCAGAAGCACAGGAAAAAACTTCGCAGTATGATGGGATACCTGCCACAGGATTTCCGGTTCTTTACATCTCTGAAAACCTGGGAATTCCTGGATTATTCAGGTTCACTGGCAGGATTGAAAAACAGGAAAGAGAGACTCAGTGAGGTTGACAGGCTTCTCGACCAGGTAGGTTTACTGGAGGTCCGTGACCGACCCGCCAATAAGCTGTCAGGCGGTATGAAACGCCGTCTTGGTATAGCACAGGCGCTTATTGCAAGCCCCAGGATCATTGTTGTTGATGAACCAACTACCGGGCTTGACCCGGATGAAAGAATCCGCTTCAGAAATATACTATCCCAGCTTAGCCAGAAAGATGTAGTAATAATATTATCAACACATATTGTCGGGGATATTTCATCAACATGCCAGGGAATGGCATTGCTGAACCGGGGCGAACTTGTTTTTAAAGGAGCTCCTGAAAAGCTTATTAAACACGCTGAAGGTCATGTATTTAAAATGAATCTTACTCCTGTAGAATACGAAAAAGTAAAGGAACAATATGATATAATTTCCACAATTCCTGTTGAATCGGGATGGGAAGTACAGGTCGTCTCAGAACATTATCCTGAATTCGAGATGACAACAGAAATAATACCAAATATTGAACATGCCTATGTATATTATATGGAACATAAAATGCATGCTGACTTAATAGAATAGATACGGGAAATTAATATGTCACCTTTTCATAATATAAGAACCGTCGCGAAATATGAGGCAACAATATTGAGAAGAAGCTGGTTTTTCAGACTTTTTTCGATAGGTGCACTTTTTATCCTGACTATTATGAATATCGCTATTTATTCGCCAATAGGGGACGAAGATTGGGAGCTGGTTTCTATTCCCTCTTCCCTGCCACTTTTGAATCTCTATCTACTTAATATCGGACAGGCAATTGTTGTGATATTCCTGTCAGCAGATTTTCTTAAAAGGGATAAGAAAGTTGATACCAACGAGGTTCTGTACACCCGGTCGATGTCAAATTTCGAATACATAATCGGAAAAACGCTGGGGATCCTCAGGCTTTTTATTGGACTCGATATAATAATTCTCTCTATCGGACTTATAATAAATATCATTTCAAAAAGCATGTCAGTAGACTGGATGTCATATATCTGGTACCTGCTGATAATTTGTGTCCCGACAATAATATTCAGCCTGGGATTTGCCTTCATGCTGATGTCAGTCATCAGAAATCAGGCTCTGACATTCCTTGTTCTCCTTGGTATTGCAGCCCTTGATATGTTCTGGCTCTGGCACAGATCAGGATTCATCTTTGACTATATGGCTTTCGGTATCCCTGTTTTTAAATCTGGTATTATCGGATTCGGGAACAGTTATTTTATTCTGAACCAGCGTCTGTTTTATTTCTTTCTTGGAATGGCATTTGTTATGGTCACAGTGCTGATATTTAAAAGATTACCTCAATCCAGAACTCTTACAGTATTAAGTTATATGTTTGCAATACTGTTTGTTACAGGGGCAGCTTTATGCGGATTCAATACATACTCATTATATAAAAGTGATATAAATGATAAAAACACCATAATTGAAACCAACAGACAATTTGAAACCAGGAATTTTGTCAGTTTAGCAGATGCTGATATTAAATTAGATCATAACGGAAATTTTATTACGGCATCTGCCATGTTGAAATTCTTTAATGATAATAAAGAGGCAGTTGATAAATATCTTTTTTCACTCAATTCACACCTGAGTGTTTCTGAAATAATATCAAACGGTGAAAAACTGAATTTCAAAAAGACCAATCATATAATCGAAATTGAACCCAGGAAGACTCTTGGCCCGGGAGAATCCGACTCTCTTGTTATATATTATTCCGGTTCAATTGCTGAATCTTTCTGCTATCCTGATTATATAGATAACCTGAAAGAACATCCTTATCAGATAGCTATGCTTAATGTGAATAAGCGGCAGGTCTTTCTAACTGATAAATATGTCCTATTAATACCTGAAAGTCAATGGTATCCTGTTCCAACTCTGAATTATTACCCTTCCAATCCTGTCAGAATAAAAGTTGATTATACCAATTATACTTTACGTGTCAAACCGGAGACAGGGCTTAAACCAGTATCGCAGGGAGCAATGAAGGAAGAAAACGGGTATTATGTTTTTACTTCTGAATCTCCCCTCACAGGTCTGACACTGGCCATAGGTGATTATAAATCTGATACTTTAACCGTTGATACAATTAATTATATAACATATTATTTCCCGGGGCACGATTACTATAAAAAGGACCTGTCGGAATTAAAAGATACACTGCCTTTCCTTGTTGAAGGTATAATGAGAGATCTGGAAATAAATTTCTCCACAGAATATCCTTTTAAAACACTCAGCCTGGTTGAAGTACCTGTCCAGTTTTACTCCCTTCCAAGGATGAGTACACAGACAAGAGCCGAGGTACAGCCTTCAATGGTACTTCTCCCGGAGAAATTATCTACAACCCGTAATTCCGATTTCCGGAAAAGATTCAGCCGCAACAAAAAACGAATGGAGCGAAATAATCAGGTAATCACTGACAAAGAGCTGCAGGTCAGGCTGTTTAACGATTTCATCAGGAATACATTTATATCGGGTGAAAACTTCAGATTCAGGAACGGTATCGCAATGAATGAACCGACACGATACCGTCTCGGACCAAGCTTTTATTTCTTCAGGAACAATTTTTATTCTTCGGAATATCCTGTTATAAATTCAGTTTTTGAATCTCATCTGCAGAAGATAAATATCCCCGGCCAGGATAATTTAAGGGGGTTTTTTGGTGGACTATCCGATATCGACAGAACTAACCTGATTTTCAGGTCAGCCAATTTAAGGGATATCCTGTCAATAAATCCCTCGGTGGATACAATAAGATTAATAATATCACTTAAAGGAGATTATCTTTTTAATCTTTTAAGGTCGAAGGCAGGCATCAGTGAATTCAATCTTTGGTTCAAGGATTATTTAAATATCCATCGTTTTAAAAGAACAGACATCATTGACTTAAACGATGATTTCAAAAAGAGATTCGGATTTAATTTTTACCCTTATCTTGATGACTGGTTCAATGAAAAGGAACAGCCCGGATTTCTTTTTACCGACCTTCAGGCCAGTGAGATTGTTTCAGACGACAGGGTAAGATACAGGGTTACTTTTATCGCTACAAATCCTGAGTCCGTTTCGGGATTATTCAATATAGCCTTCAGAACAGCAGGTACCGGAGGTGGTGGTCGCCAAATGGCAATTATAGCACGTGAGGGAACCTTTAATATTTCCACACAAGGCAGAGGGATGGAGACTAATGATATATCCAGGATAGTATTGCTCGGCCCGGGTGAAACCAAAAAAATTACAATTGTCCTCGATACAGAACCTCGTTCCATGATGATAAATACCCTCTTTGCAAAAAATATACCGGGTGAGATAAACCTTTCCATAAATGAAATAAAAAGATCAAAAACAAGAATTGAAGAATCAGCCGGGGAAGAATTGATGGATTCCCCTCCTCAATTATCCGTTCCGGGCGAACTTATTGTCGATAACGAAGATCCTGGCTTCAGCACAGGAATGAAAAGGACCATCAGTCCTCTAAAGAAAATACTTGGTATTGAAAATAACAGGGGTGAAGTATATCAGCAGGTACGTGTCTATGACCGCCCGGGGTACTGGCAGCCTGTTGTAAATTCTGATTATTATGGTAAATATGTACTGTCAGCAGTTTATACCGGAAACAGTACAGGAGACCTGTCAGTTACCTGGACAACACCGGTTGATGAACCGGGCTATTATGACATATATTGTTATATCGGTAAAATCCGTGAAAGAAGAATTACTGTAAGATCAGGTGCAAATGCGCCTCCACCACCACAGGCAGAACGCAGAAGAGAGGACTTTTATAAGGATATACATTATAAAATTTACTATAACGAAGGATTGGAAGAGGTAACTGTGGATTATGAAAATGCTGAAGGCGGATGGTACAATATGGGACGCTATTATATCTCTTCAGATAGTGCCAGGGTGGAACTGACAAACCAGTCATCAGGCAGACTTGTAATAGGTGATGCGATAAAATGGGTAAAGGTGAGGTAAGGTTGAAGGGAGTTGAAGTGGTTTATTCCCCCCTTGAGGGGGGTTAGGGGGGTGTATAATAGGGTTGAATGGAGTTGAAGCGGTTTATTCCCCCCTTGAAGGGGGTTAGGGGGGTGTATAATAGGGTTGAAGTTGGTAATTAAATTAAGTAAAAATAGAAATATAATATCATATCATAATGAAAAGATCATCCAAAACTGCAAACATTACTTTTCTAGTAGGTATATTTCTGCTATTCAGCACATTAAATGCTTACCCACAGAAAGGGTTGATCCTTGATGAAGCAATGAGGATTGCTGAGACAAACAGCCCGACAATGAAAAGAACAAGGCTCAGTCTTATAAGAAGCCAGGAGAATCTGAACGCTCAGAATGCATCGTTGAAATCAAATTTTTCGTTAACAATAAATCCTATCGGTTACAATCAGAACAGGACTTTTAACGAGCTGATATCGAAATGGAACTCCACACAAACAACAGAAAGCTATGGTTTGTTTACAATTTCACAACCTGTCGTCCTGACCGATGCCCGTGTATCACTTACTAACAGGTTTGGATATACTGATTCGTACAGCGAATATTCTGATCAAACAACAAAAGGATTCAGTAACAACCTGTCACTCAATATAGACCAGCCTTTATTCACATATAACAGGACAAAACTGCAACTGAGGGAACTTGAACTGGCACTTGAAAACTCACAGTTAAATTATGCTATTCAGTTGTTATCCCTTGAAAATCAGGTTAGCCAGGCCTATTATTATGTTTACCAGCAGCAAAAGAGTCTTGAAATTGCAAGTCAGGCATACCAGAATATGCAGCAAAGTTATGAGGTCTCAAAAAACAAAGTCGATGCCGGCATCTCACCCCGTGAGGAAATGTACCAGGCTGAACTGAACCTTGCAACAACAAGGTCGGATTTTGAAAACAAACAGGTTTCACTTGAAAATGCAAAGGATGAATTCAAAATACTTATTGGGATGAGCCTTTTCGATGACTTTATTGTTCTTCCCAATGTTGACGTTGACACTGTAAATATTGATATCTCCTATGCCATTGACCAGGGATTGGCAAACAGGATGGAACTCAGGCAGAGGAAAATAAGTATCGAGTCTTCTGAATTTGATTTGATACAAACCAAATCACTTAATGAATTCAGGGGTAACCTGGGACTCTCTGTTGGTCTTTTCGGAGATAATGAAAAATTTGGCAATGTCTACGAAAGTCCAACCGATAACGAGAGTGTTTCTCTTTCCCTGACAATACCATTGTGGGACTGGGGTGAAAAAAAATCAAGGATCAAAGCTTCTGAAGCATCGATAGAAACTGCAAATATATCCCTTGAAGAGGAACAGAATAATATAATATTAAGCATCAGAAAAGTATACAGAAACCTTTTGAACCTTCAGAACCAGATAGAAATTGCACGTCAGAATGTTGTTAATGCACAGCTTACATATGATCTGAACCTCGAGAAATATAAAAACGGAGACCTTACAGGTATGGATCTAAATATTTTCCAGAATCAGCTGTCAGAGAAACAGCTTTCATATACCAACTCTCTCATCTCCTATAAATTGGAGTTACTTAATCTTAAAATACAGACTCTTTATGATTTTGAGAAAAAAGAACCGGTATCACCGGTAATGAAATTGGATGAATAAAATCAAATAATAAAAAGATGAAAAAAAATATTATCATAATTACTGCATTAATGCTTGCATTCTCAGGTTGCCGCAACCAGGATCAAAACCTGACTGCAGACGTTGAAATACCGGTTTCAGTTGAAGAGATAAAACCTAAAACTATCGAGGAGTTTGTCAATACAACCGGTACGGCCTTTCCAAAAGGTGAAGTGGACATGAAATCGCTGATTCCCGCAACCTATTTTCTTGAAAAGAATCCCCGTACCGGTAAAATGTGGCAGATGGGAGATAAAATCAAAGCCGGTGAGCTGATTGCCAGGCTTGAAGATGAAGAATATGTCAATTCAGTACATTTTGAGACAAATCAGCTTAACCTTGAACTGATGGAAACGGAGCTCAGGAAACAGGAGTCACTCTATGAAAAGGGAGGCGTGACATTGAAAGAGCTGAAAACTGCAGGGATCAATTATGAAAATGCAAAGACAACAGTTATTAATTCCAGATTGCAGCTTGAAAAAACAAAGATTATTGCACCTATTGATGGTATTATTGTTGATCTCCCATATTATACCCGCGGCACACATATGGAAACAGGTGTATTAATTGTAAAAATAATGGACTACCAGACAATGTATATGGATGTTCAGCTGCCTGAGAAATATATCTCTGTAATTAGATCCGGACAGGTTGTCAAACTTACCAACTACACGATATCTGAAGATACGATAATAGGACATATAGCTCAACTCTCTCCTGCAATAAATGCCGATACACGTACATTCAAGGGCTCTGTTTCAATAGATAATCACGATTTTCTGCTTCGCCCGGGTATGTTTGTGAAAGCAGATATTATAACCAATCATAAAGATTCAGTTATTGTAATTCCGAAAAATATAATTCTTTCCCGTCAGCGGGGTAAAACGGTCTTTGTTGTTGATCGTGGTATTGCCATTGAAAGGATTATCGAAACCGGCCTGGAAAATATCACTGTAATTGAAGTAACAAATGGTCTCTCAAGTAATGAACGTGTGGTTACAGGAGGATTTGAAACACTTGGTAACAGATCGAAAGTAAAAATTATTAATTAATTGCCATGAATGCTATTGCACGATTCGCTGTAAAATACCCCGTTACAGTATTGATGTTAATGCTTGGCATTGTACTGCTTGGATTCATATCATTTGGCAAGCTTGGGACAGATCTGTTTCCTGATCTTAATAATCCCAAAATCTATATTGAACTCACCGCCGGAGAAAAACCTCCTGAAGAGATAGAAAAAAATTATGTTGATCAGATTGAATCCCTGGCAATGAGACAAAGCAGTGTTGTCCAGGTTTCATCCGAGACACGTGCCGGGTCAGCAAGTATAACTGTTGAATACAGCTGGAACAAGGATATGGATGAAGCATTTCTGGATCTCCAGAAAGAGCTGAATTCATTCAGTCAGAACTCTGATCTTGAGGATTTTACAATCTCACAGTATGACCCTAATGCATCTCCCGTCATGATTATCGGATTAAAAAATGATCGTATCAGTAATCTTGATGAACTCAGGAAAACTGCTGAGAATTATATACGCAATGAACTTGTAAGATTGGAAGGAGTTGCCGATGTGAAACTTGCCGGGAAGGAAGAAAGTGAGGTAGTCATTGAAACAAGCAAATACCTGCTGGAGGCTTTCGGACTAACTGCTGATGGTATTGCGGCACAGATAAATAATTACAACAGGAATGTTTCCGGCGGTTCAATAGTAGATATGGGTACCAAATATGTTATTAAAGGAGTTAGTGTAGTTGAAGATATTGAGGATCTTCAAAATATAATTGTCGGCTTCAAGGAGGAATCAACACAGGGAACATCATTGTCTTCCGGCTCAGCTGCAGCACAACCATCGCAAAGAGTACCTGTATATTTACGCGATGTTGCTGATGCACAATTCACAAATAAGGATCCGGATGATATTGTAACAATAAATGGCGAAAAATGCATTGGGTTATTGATCTATAAAGAGCCAAAATTCAATACGGTGGATGTGGTAAAAAGCCTCGACGAGGAATTTACAATACTATCTAAAGCGTTACCCGGTTATGAATTTATTAAAGTGACAGATCAGGGAACCTATATTAAAAGTGCAATTGGTGAAGTAAAAAATACACTTATTATAGGTATTCTTCTTGCAATCGTAATATTATATGTCTTCCTGCGCAGGATAGGGACCACTCTTGTTATCAGTATAGCAATACCTGTCTCAATTATTGCAACCTTTAACCTGATGTACTTTAACCACCTGACTATCAACATAATGACATTGGGGGGTCTGGCATTGGGAGCCGGAATGCTGGTTGATAATGCTATAGTGGTTCTTGAAAACATAACCCGGAACCGTGAGGAGGGTATGCCTATAAAGGAAGCTGTAATAGCAGGGACAGGACAGGTAGGCGCTGCAATAACAGCTTCAACAATTACCACTATTGTTGTATTTCTTCCAATAGTATATCTGCATGGAGCTTCCAGTGAAATGTTCCGGGATCAGGCCTGGACAGTGGCTTTTGCACTGTTATCATCACTTGTTGTGGCTATGCTGGTAATTCCCATGCTGGTGGCAACTTTCTTTTCCGACACTAAAAAAAGTATCGACATAAATGCTCCTATAAAATTTAACTGGTATACACCACTTCTCGAAAAGATACTGAGCAAAAGGATTCTGATAATTATTTTATCTTTAATTCTTCTTGGCGGAACTGCATTACTTATACCTCGTCTGGGCAGCGAATTCATGCCGAAAGCAGAGACAGCCGGTTTCACTATTAATTTAAAACTGCCGGAAGGGACAAGCCTGAAAAGAACTTTCAGTACGGCTGCCGGTATAGAAAATATATTGCATGATATGCTGGGTGATAAACTGAAAATGATCTACACCCAGACAGGTGAAGACAATAATTCAACCATGAATCAGGGCACAACAGCTAAAGATGAAAACAGGGCTTCTATGAAGGTAATACTTGGGGATGAATATATAAATGAAACTGAAGATATAATCACCGGTATTGAAGGTTATCTGGAAACCATTCCGGGTCTTGAAGTTAATTTCACAAGGGATGAAACTGCACTCCAGACATCCCTGGGAACATCAGAGGAACCATTTGCACTAGAGATTTCAGGAAAAGATTTTACAGAACTCGAGAGGGTGCTGAATGAATCAAAAAAGATACTTAGCACAAACCGGGGATTATATAATATCACTTCATCACTTGATGAGGGGACACCAGAGGTTGAAATTGCAATTGACCGTTTTAAAACCAGTTACTATAATGTTACGGTGGAAAATGTGGTCAACCAGGTGAAAAGTTATCTGGAAGGAGCACCTGCAGGAAGCTTTGAGAAAGATGGCGAAATGAAGGATATAACCATCAAACTGGAGGATATTTCATTGAACCAGCTTCACGACCTGATGATCACTGCCGGAAGTGTTAAGGTCCCCTTAAGCGAACTTGCTGAAATCAATACAGTTGTAAGTCCCAGGGAAATTACAAGGAGAAACCAGTCGAGAACCTGTTGTGTTTATGCCATGATCAAGCCGGGAATACCGTTCGATAAGGTAATAAAAGAGGCTGGTTCATCACTCGAAGCAGTAACCCTGCCCGTTGATTACAAAATGCAATTTACAGGTGAGGAGCTGAAAAGAAAGGAATCAATGTCAAACCTTTCATTCGCACTTATCCTTTCGCTTGTTCTCGTGTTTATGGTGCTGGCAGCTCAGTTTGAATCACTGGTACAACCTTTTATAATCATGCTCACAATCCCGCTCGCCGGGGTCGGAACAATACTCACATTTTTTCTGTTTGGCAAGACCCTTAATATGATGGCCTACATAGGGATAATTATGCTTGGGGGCATCGCTGTGAATAATGCAATAATATTTATTGACCGCATAAACCAGCTGAGGGATGCGGGCATGAAAAAGAAAGAGGCGATCATTCTTGCAGGATCCCAGCGAATAAGACCTATCCTGATGACCAGCATAACTACCATCCTTGCCCTGCTGCCCCTCACAATAGGAATTGGGGAAAGTGCCTCGTTAAGAGCCCCAATGGCCATGGCAGTTATTGGAGGACTCTTCTCTTCTACTCTTCTTACACTGGTTGTCATTCCTTGTGTTTACTGGGTTCTTGATTCTTTCAGCAGTTTTGTCAGAGGGAAAAGAATTACCACAACTGATCCTTTATAATTTATAATAGAAACATGGATTTTATACTAAACAGAAGGATCCTTATCAGTATGTTTTTTATCGGGCTGGCAATGCTCGGTTTCATCTCCTATAAGAAATTATCCCTGGAGCTGATACCCAATGCTCAGCTTCCTGCATTAATCGTACAGGTTGCCACACCACTTGAAATGGACCCGTCATATATTGAAACCCAAGCCATTATACCACTTGAGGGTGCGGCCGGGACACTTGAGGGTATTGAGAAGATTGAATCTAACATCTCTTCAAGGTATGGTACAATTGTAATATATTATAACCAGAACACTGATCTCAAATATGCTTACCTCAAGCTTCAGGAAAAAATTGATATTGTCAAAAACTCTATCCCTGACGATTTCATTGTAAATGTTATTAAGATAGACCTCGAAGAGCTTACAAATCAGTTCATGTCTCTCCAGGTAAGAGGTGAGGGTGGAATTGACAGAATAAGGAATATTGCCGACCAGGATATAAAGCCCAAATTTGAAAATATCGATGGTATTGCCGGTGTGCAGGTTTTTGGTGGACAGGAGAAATCTATTGAGATACGTCTTAACGAGAATGCCTGCCAGGCTCTTGGTATAACAATGGGACAAATAAGAACACTCCTTAACAATAATGGCAGGGATAAAACTTTTGCCGGGAAAGTATTCGACGGCAATAATGAATATTTTGTAAATATTACATCTGAGTATACCGATGTAAAGGATATCGGAAGCATTATAGTTAAAAAAGAGGGGCCGGTCCTGCTGAAAGATATTGCAGAGATTTTTTATGGTGTCAGGGAAGAGACATCCTATAGCAGGGTTAACGGAATGGATGCCGTAACAATTAACCTGGTAAATGATAACCAGGCCAATCTTATCAGGTTATCGCACGATGCCCTTGCCCAGGTAAATGAGCTGAACAAAACACTTGCTCCATCGGGAGTAGATATAGCTGTTCAGTACAACAGCGCTGAGACGATGGAGGAAAATATAAACCAGATTATCAATCTTGCCATCACCGGTGCTATCCTGGCAGTACTGATTCTATGGTTCTTTCTCCGTAATTTCAGATTGGTTACTATAATCGCTGTCTCAATACCTCTTTCAGTATATTCAGCCTTTAATTTCTTCTATGCATCCGATATTTCAATAAACAGTCTGACGCTTGTTGGAATAGCTCTTGCAATAGGTATGCTCGTCGACAATTCTGTGGTGGTACTCGAGAATACCTACCGGCTCGCAGGAACCGGTATTGACTACAGGAGTTCAGTCAAACAGGGTACTACTGAAGTCTGGAAGGCTATATTCGCATCTACATTAACAACCATTATGGTTTTCTTCCCCTTTATCTTTTCTTCAAATTTTCTGATAAAGATAATCGGGAAGAACATTGGTGTATCAATAATATCCACATTACTTGTTTCACTTGCAGTAGCACTTCTTTTCATTCCAATGGCCACCTACTTCCTGCTTTCAGGTAAATCAGGCGGTAAATCACAAATTTTTAAAAGACTCTCTATTCATGACAGGCTTATTCAGGGTTATCACCTTGTCCTTAAAGCGAGTATGAGAAAACCGGCCCTTACTATAATTGGCACATTGACACTCTTTTTTGCTGCTCTTCTTATAAGCCTGACATTAAGTATGAGTACAGCCCAGGAAGTTAATACTCCTGATTTCAGATTAAGTGTAACAATGCCATCGGGGTCAACCCTTGAAAAGACCGACGCGGTGGTGACTGAGATTGAATCAAGGCTTGCTTCTATACCGGAAAAGGAAGATATTGTCAGTCGTATCGAAGAGGAACAGGCTACTGTAACTATCAGTTTACCGGAAAACTGGGATAAAACAAGTAAAAGAAGCCTCCCCGAAATTAAGAATGAGATCCTTGAAAGAACAAAAAATATTCAATCTGCCGAAATCAGTATGGATGAGATATCTACCGGAGGCGGTTTTACTTCAGGAGGCGGAGGAGGAGAGACAATGAATCCTGGAGCAGGTTTCATGAATATGCTTGGTATTGGCTCACAACAGGAGAGTGTAATCATCAAGGGACAGAATTTTGAACAAATGAGAGACCTTGCTGAAGATATTAAAACTTATATCGATGATCTTGCCTCAGTCGAAAACGTTAACCTGAATGTCCAGGATAATAAACCCGAGGTCAGGCTCTATTTTGATATGGACTATATCGGAAGGAACAATATAACGCTGATGAATCTCACTTCATCACTTGTATCATTCGGTAATGAATATTCGTCAGGAGCAACATTCAGGCAGGGAACAGAAACTTATGACATAATTATCAAATATGCAGGAGAAGACACCATTGCAAAGAGTACTGATAAAACAATCGATGACCTTAAACACCTTGAAGTAAGCAATATGAACGGTGCTATAATGGAAATGGATGAGCTGGCAAATATAATTTTTGCATGGGGTTCAGGTAATATACACAGGGAAAACCAGGAAAAAAGAGTTACTGCTACATATAATTTCAATGATGAAATAAGATCTGACAAGGATCTCCTGGAGATAGCCAGGAAAGAGGTAGAATCGGTTGTTGCAGGATTAAATATTCCTCCCGGTATTGCTGTTGAGGTCGTACATGAAGAGGATCAGCTGAAAGATTTCTATAAGCTTATCGGTATCGCTTTTATCCTGATTTACATGATATTGGCTGCAGTATTTGAATCACTGGTAATACCATTTGTCCTTCTCTTCAGTATCCCCCTTGCAGCCCTCGGATCGCTTATTGCTCTGATCCTGACAGGTAATTCCCTCCTCAATGCGAACACACTTACGGGATTCCTTATCCTTTTGGGTGTCGTTGTCAATAACGGAATTATCCTTATAGATTATACCAAAATTCTCAGAAAAAGAGGGTATCGCCGATCGCGGGCACTAATGTCGGCAGGACTTGCAAGAATAAGACCAATACTTATTACGGCGTCAACGACAGTAATAGCAATGCTGCCCCTGGCAATGGGTAAAGCCGAGTTCGTTTCAGTTATAGGTGCATCTTTCGCAATAACTGTTATAGGTGGCCTTACCTTAAGTACGCTGCTGACTCTTGTCTTTATACCCACGTTCTATTCCGGACTTGAGAACGCGTTGGATTGGTGGAAGTCGCTTAACTGGAAAAATAAACTAATCCAAATGGTTGTTTTCACTGTTCTTATCGTCCTAATTTACACTTATATAGACAGATTCCTCTGGAAACTTATAACAACTATACTCAGCATCGTAGTAATTCCTGCAGCAACATGGTTTGTTATGAACAGCCTGAAAAAAGCCAGGGAGACTGTTATCCCGCCTGAGGAAACGATTAATATCTATATCCAGAGTCTGGTGAAAATCTATGACAGGGAAAACCGCTGGGCCAGGGAATGGAAAGCGGGTGCCAGGATAAGGGAGAGACTCGGACTCAAACGTCATTTCAGGCGATGGAAAGATATGAGCCAGGTAACATGGGAACTGCCATTGTTGATCTTCATCATCTACTTTACCTATTTTTACCTTAATAAAGGTTTCTGGATCTTTCTCTTCAGTATCGGAACATGGTTCTTTATTTCAACTATATGGATCCAGTTCAGGGAGCTGTTTACAAGCATGTCATCTGCCAGCAAAAACAGAGTGCTTAAATTGATGATTCATGTATTTGACATTTCTGTTTTTTGGATAATTCCATTGCTCAATCTTATCCTCTTCCAGTTAAAGTGGGATAACATTGCTATTGTTCTGATTCTTGGATTTTTATGGTTCTCAGGTCTTTTGATATATAAAACCGGACAGAAACTCAGCAAAGAAAATATTGATATATACCGGCTTAAAGGAAGATTAAGAAGTTTAAGAAAAACCTTTTACAGAATTGTCGCAGCAGTTCCTCTGATCGGTAAGAAGAAAAAGCCCTTTAAGGCATTAAGTTGTGTATCATTGAATATAGGCAACGGGATGTTTGGACTTCTGGGTCCTAACGGGGCAGGTAAAACAACCCTTATGAGGATAATCTGTGGTATCCTGGAACAAAGTTATGGCAAGGTCTGGATCAATGGGCTTGATACACTTGAAAAGCGTGAGGAGCTTCAGGGACTTATAGGGTATCTTCCCCAGGAATTCGGCAGCTATGAGAATATGACTGCTCACGAATATCTTCATTACCAGGCAATGCTCAAAAACATCATCGATAAAAAGGTGAGAGAGAAAAGAGTAACCTATGTACTGAAGGCAGTACATATGGAAGACCGGAGACATGAAAAGATAGGTTCATATTCGGGTGGTATGAAACAAAGAATCGGTATAGCGCAGATTCTTCTGCACCTGCCCAGGATCCTGGTAGTGGATGAACCGACAGCAGGGCTTGATCCAAGAGAGAGAATCAGATTCAGAAACCTTCTTGTTGAACTGGGCCGGGAAAGGATCGTCATATTCTCAACACATATTATTGAGGATATCTCAAGCTCATGCAACCAGGTGGCTGTCCTTAACCACGGTAAATTAAGATACCTGGGTAAACCTATCGATATGACAAAAGAAGCAGAAGGACATGTCTGGCAGTTTCATATTCCGGCAAATGATTTTGATAAGTTTGTAAAGGATCATCTGGTGGTACATCATATGTCAGAAGCTAAAAATGTAAGAGTAAGAGTTATTTCTGAATCTAAACCGTGGGAAGATGCCATTACTGCAACACCTAACCTCGAGGATGCTTACCTGTGGCTTTTAAGAAAAAAAGAGAATAATGAAAACCAACACACTAATTAATTATTTTACATTAATCCAAAAGATGATTCTTTATAACCTGAGGATCATATTTGCCAATAAATTCATATGGTTCCTGGCCGGGTCAGTTATTTTCTATCTTGGATTATCTGTCATTTATGTTTTCACAAATGATATCTCAAGGATGGAGGACCTTTATGGAGTATTTATCTTCTCAGGTATATTACTGGTTTTTTATCCCTCTGTCTTTGGAATTCAGAACGACCAGGATGCCAGAACAATTGAAATACTGTTTGGTATCCCAAATTACAGGTATAAAGTGTGGCTTGTACGGATCATCCTGATATTTGTTATTGCATATATTATAATGTTTGCCTTTACATTCATTTCTTCGGTAATGATTGTAAGATTTAATGTAATAAGGATGACAACACAGGTGATGATGCCTGTTCTTTTCCTGGGGATGATGTCATTTATGCTGTCTACAGTCATTAGAAACGGAAATGGTACGGCGGTGGTAATGATCATTTTCGGCCTTTTCTTCCTGATCCTCTCAGATATTCTGTATAAAAGTCAATGGAATGTCTTTCTTAATCCTTTTGACCCGGCCTATAATGTAAGTGAGACAACCTGGGCAATCATCACGATGAAAAACAGGATAATCCTGATAACAGGGACACTTTTATTCCTGCTTGTTGCTTTATTCAACCTGCAAAAAAGAGAGAAGTTCATGTAGGTGAAATCACTTTTTTAGTAATTTTGTCCCACATTTTATAACCATTAATATTCGCATGAAAAGACTTCTGATTGCTGCCGGTTTGGTTATTACCAGCCTGATTATTATTCCTGTGCACAGAATAAATGCACAAACCTCTGTAGTCAATCCTTTCCAGTCGGGTGAAATTCTCACATTCAAAGGAGCCTATTATATGAGTTCCCTCTGGGCCGATCTTGCAGAACTCAAAATTGAGGTCTCAGATTATACAGCAGAAGGGCGGTCTTTATTTTCATTACGAGCAACTGCCAGTACATATTCCAACTATGATTCTTTTTTTAAAATAAGAGACCTTTACCAGAGCTGGGTTGATAAGAATGGTATCAAACCCTACATCTTCGTTAGGAATGTTGATGAAGGTGGTTATAAATTCAACATGAAGTATGTCATTAAAAGAGGCTCTATGCAGGCCAGACTTGATTTTACCCGCAATGATATAACAAGAACATCAGTTATCAATATTACAGATAACACCCAGGATCTTGTATCAATACTATTTTATGTAAGGACACTTGACTTTGAAAGAATGTCTGTTGGAAGGACCATTTCAATACCTACACTGATTGATGAAAAAATTGATAATGTGATTATAACATACAGGGGAAAAGAAAATATCAAAACTGAGCCCTTCGGAACAATATCATGTTATAAGCTAGGGGTCACAGTAAACAATAAAGGCCTGGTAAACAAGGAATCAAACAATATCTGGCTTACTGCCGATAAGAATAAGATTCCTGTTCAGGTTAAGGCTGAAATACCTGTAGGAAGTATTCAGCTCAGATTAACAGATGCAAAAGGAATTAAAAAATAATGACTAAGATGGAAAATACTGAAAAAAAACAAACATCGCGTCCGGTTTCGCTTCTGCTGCTGATTCCGGCCCTTCTGTTCGGACTGATATCAATTGCAATGGCAGTGGTGGGACTTGGACTTATCCCGCTTTTACCGGCACTTATCGGACTTCTCCTGGGGGGCGTCTCCTTTCTGCTTTTCAGGAACAGCTATAAGGTTTTTACATATATTATTTTTGGTATCGCATTAATTGCCGCTTTGATTTCCATTACCCGGGTTACTCTTTTCGAAAGCAAAGTGGCAGCCGATGAGGCTTTCGACTCAACCCTTATAAGGACAGAAGAAGGTATTGATGCCGATCTGAAGGATCTGTTTGAGGATTCTGACTTCGGTGATGAGTTACCGATGGATTCAATATCTGTAGAATGATGGAATAGCCGGGTACTGGGTGCTGAGTCCTCGGTACTGGCTTAATATAATGTATTCAAACTTATTTTTTTACTCAAACGGATTTTGTTTACTAAAGTCAGGCCTGTAATTTCTAAAACTGTCCATATCCTGGATCCACCCGTTCCTGAAACCAAGGTTCTTCATTGTCTCAACAACTGCCTCATACTCTGCCTTAAATAAGGTTCTGTTTAAAATAGTATGGTTTCGTACAAAAGGTACCGGATGATACTGTGACATTAATGAGAGATGCATTCCGGGAGATAGTTCTTCTGCAATGCTCCTGAGTACTTTCTTACTTTCATCAGAATGGCCCGGAAGTACAAGGTGCCGTATAAGGATTCCTCTTTCCGCCCGTCCCGATTCATCACATGGAAATACGGATCCCATCTGGTAATACATTCTTTTCAGAGCTTTTAGAGCTGTATCGGGATATGAAGGAGTATCAGAATACTCTTGTGCAATAACCGGAGTTACATATTTGTAATCAGGAAGATAAATATCAATCAACCCGTTAAAAGAATCAATGACCTCCGGCTTGTCATAACTATTTGTATTGTAGACTGTTATTGGTTTCAATCCTCTTTTGGTCAGTCCCCGTATAATAGCCTTTACCTGCGGAACTACATGTGATGGGGAAACAAATCCAACCGCACGGATATCATCTGAAAGAATATTCTCAATAATGTCAAGGGTCTCATCAAGTGTGTTTATAACAGGTTTGGATGTTGCATCAGGGTGGCTGATGTCATGATTCTGGCAATAGATACAATGCAGGTTACATCCCGCGAAGAAAATATTGCATATGCCTGCAGAACCGCTTACAGGAGGTTCCTCTCCCCTGTGAATACATATTGAAGCAATATTCATTCCTGCATCCATTCCACAATATCCATAACCTCCTTCAAACCTGTTTACTCCACACTCACGCGGACATAGAGTACAATGAGATAACAATTCTATTTCTTCGGTGATGTAAATATCTTCATTCACAAATAAATCATTTTTTAACCACTAAGAGCACAAAGATAATTACAAAGGGGCACAAAGGATAAATATTAAAAATAACCGTTGAACCATTATGCCATTATACCCTTGAACCGCTTAATTATTTGACAATGATCAAATAAAGAATTAATAATACTTCATCCATTTTGCTAATTATAAAACATTATATATCTTTGCCTGCGATTTGAGGGGTTTTTGAGCCTAGGGGACCAGAGTCCCCTATTTTATTATCTGAATTTGAAATGATTGGAATAAATAAAATAGAGAATCTTGTAAATGAGTTCATTAAGGGGACGGATATCTTTCTTGTTGCTGTAAAGGTAAGCAGTTCAAACAGGATCATGATATTTGCAGATACTATGAAAGGGATAAGTATTGATGAATGTGCTGCTCTTCATCGTCATATTGAAAAGAATCTTGACCGCGATATTGAAGATTATGAGCTTCTTGTCTCATCTCCAGGCCTTGATATACCATTCGGAGTAATTGAACAGTACTACAAGAATGAAGGGAAGCTGGTTCAGGTAATTGACAATGAGGATTCACGTTTTACAGGTAATTTAAAAAATGTTACCAGTGGTGGTTTTGAACTTGAGACAGAGATTAAAATAAAAGGTAAGGCTAAAGAGAAGAAAGATATCTCTTTCAACTTTGACCAGATAAAATCAACAAAGGAAATATTATTATTTAAATAATTAGTAACGAGGCTAATACGAGATGGAAAATGTTAATTTGACGGATACTTTTTCGGAATTTAAAGAGTTGAAGAATATCGACCGTCCGACTATGATGAGCGTTCTTGAAGATGTATTCAGGGGTATGCTTGCAAAGAAATATGGAACGGCCGATAATTTCGATATTATTGTTAACATCGATAAAGGTGATTTCGAGATATGGAGGAACAGGGTAGTGGTGGATGATGATGAACTTACGGATCCTATAACACAGATACCATTGTCAGAAGCAAAAAAGATTGATGATGATTATGAAGTGGGTGAAGAGGTCTCTGATGAGGTTAAGTTTCTTGATTTCGGCAGAAGGGCAATTTTATCCCTCAGGCAAAATCTTACAGCACGCATTCTTGACCTGGAGAAGAACAATATCTACATGAAATACAAGGACAGGATTGGAGAAATTGTTACAGGTGAAGTTTACCAGGTATGGAAAAGAGAAATACTGGTACTGGATGATGACGGCAATGAACTCATCCTCCCGAAAAGTGAACAGATACCATCTGATCATTTCAGAAAAGGTGATACAATAAGGGCAGTAGTGATAAAGGTTGAAATGAGAAATAACACTCCATTTATAATTCTCAGCCGTACATCACCGGTATTCCTGGAAAGGCTTTTCGAACTTGAGGTTCCTGAAATATTCGACGGACTGATAACAATAAAGAAGATTGTAAGGGTACCGGGTGAAAGGGCCAAGGTGGCTGTAGAATCGTATGATGAAAGGATTGATCCGGTAGGTGCATGTGTAGGAATGAAGGGATCAAGGATACATGGTATAGTCAGGGAACTGCGAAATGAAAATATCGATGTTATTAATTTTACTTCAAACAACCAGCTGTTCATCCAGAGAGCACTTAGCCCGGCAAAGATTACTTCAATAAAACTGATTGAGGAAACTAAACGAGCTGAAATATATCTTAAACCAAGTGAAGTCTCACTGGCAATAGGTAAGGGCGGACTTAACATTAAGCTTGCAAGCCAGCTTACAGGCTATGAAATAGATGTTTACAGGGAACCGGGTGGTGAAGATGAGGAAGATGTCAATCTTGAGGAATTCAGGGATGAAATTGAAGAATGGATCATTGATGAATTAAAGGCTATAGGATGTGATACTGCAAGAAGTGTTCTTAGTCTTTCCATAAGTGATCTGGTGAAGAGAACTGACCTGGAGGAAGTAACAATAAAGGAAGTAGTTAATATATTGAAATCTGAATTTGATTAATCCTGATTTATTTTTTATTTCAGATTCAAAATAATAGGGAAGGCGTATTTATGACAGAGGACATTAAGGCAACACGATTAAGTAAGGCAGCCAGGGAATTCAATGTTGGGATTTCCACGATAATAGATTACCTGCATAAGAAGGGCTTTGATCTCGAGGCTAATCCAAATACAAAGATTCCCCATGAGGCATATCTCTTGCTTGTGAAAGAATACAGTTCGGAAATAAGTGTTAAAAAAGAATCTGAAAAACTAATTCTTAAGGATCTTCACAGGAAAAAAGAGACACTGTCAATTGATGATGTCCCTGAAAAACAACAACCTGAAGATGCTGAACGTGAAGAGGAGATTATTGTAAAAGACTCCTCCGGCATGCAACCAAGTGTTGATATTAAGTCAGAGATTATCAAGCCTGATATAAAACTTGTCGGTAAAATTGATCTGGAAAAGACAACAATAAAAGAGCCTGTTAAGGAAGAACCCGAAAAGCCCGCTAAACCAGCTGAGCCCGATAAGACAGAAAAGAAAAAAGCCGTATCCGATGATGAAAAAGCTATAGAAGAAAAAGATAAGAAACCTGCCAAAGAGGTTGCTGCCGGGGAGCAACCTGAGAAAGAGAAAAAGGAGATTAAAGCAGAAAAGACAGAAAAAACTGAAAATGATAGTAGTGAAAAGGTTAAAGAGTTAATTCAGGAAGTAAAAGATGAAAAAAGCCGGCAGGGTGAAGTAATTGAGGAAGATATTCCTCCTGATCTGGAAGATGAAGAATCTATTAAAGTTTTCAGGACCGGTATCGAGAAATTATCCGGGCCAACTGTTGTCGGGAAGATCAATCTTCCTGCAGAAGAAAAACGAAAATCAGCCTCTCACCAACAGCCAAAACAAGAAGGGATATCAGAGTTAAGGAGGAAGAAAAAAAGGAAAAGGATAACAAAGGATAAAGACCAGGTATCTGCTGTAAAACCTGATCTTGGAGAAAAAAAGGATAAGAGTGGCAAGAAAGTACTTAAGAAAAGACCTGTCAGAGCTGAAATTGACGAAGAAGCGGTACAGAAACAGATTAAAGAGACTCTTGCAAGGCTCACTACAAAAGGTAAATCAAAGGGATCAAGATACAGGAGAGAGAAAAGGGAAGCAATAAGCCAGAAACATCGTGAAAATGAAGATCGCATTGAACAACAGAAGAACATACTCAAGGTAACTGAATTCGTATCTGTTAATGAACTGGCAATAATGATGAGCATCCCGGCTAATGATCTCATCTCAACGTGTATGAATCTGGGTCTTTTTGTCTCTATAAATCAACGACTTGACGCCGAGACAATGGCCATTCTTGCTGATGAATTCGGGTTTAAGATAGAGTTTGTAAGCGCTGAACTTCTGGATGAATTACGTGAAATTGATGATGAAGCTGAAGATCTTAAGTCTCGTCCTCCCATTGTAACTGTGATGGGCCATGTTGATCATGGTAAAACAAAGCTGCTCGACTATATAAGAAGGACAAATGTTATTGCCGGAGAAGCAGGTGGTATAACACAACATATTGGTGCCTATGGGGTGTCACTTGACGACGGAAGACAGATAACTTTCCTCGACACACCGGGCCATGAAGCTTTTACTGCAATGAGAGCCCGTGGAGCACAGATCACGGATATTGCTATAATTGTCGTTGCTGCTGATGACGGGGTGATGCCCCAGACTATTGAGGCAATAAATCATGCCTCAGCAGCAGGAGTACCTATTGTCTTTGCAATAAATAAAATTGATAAGCCAACAGCTAATCCTGATAAAATAAAGGAAGCTCTAGCAAATATGAATTACCTGGTTGAAGACTGGGGAGGTAAATACCAATCACAAGAGATATCTGCCAAAAGCGGGCTTAATATAGAGCTGCTTCTGGAAAAAGTACTCCTTGAAGCTGAAATGCTGGAACTGAAAGCAAATCCTGAGAAACCTGCTTTAGGGACGGTTATAGAATCATCCCTGGACAAGGGCAGAGGATTCACGGTAACAGTACTTGTGAAGGGCGGAACCCTCACAGTGGGTGATATAATGCTTGCAGGAAGCTGTTTCGGTCACGTCAAGGCTATGTATAATGAAAGAGGCCATAAAATAACAGAAGCAGGTCCTGCCACACCTGCACTGATACTTGGACTTAATGGTGCTCCTCAGGCTGGCGATAAGTTTAATGTCATGGACAGTGACAGAGAAGCCAAAGACATAGCTAATAAAAGAGCCCAGCTTCAAAGAGAACAGGGACTCAGGACACAAAAACATATAACACTGGATGAAATAGGAAGAAGAATAGCTATCGGAAACTTCCAGGAGCTTAATATTATTGTTAAAGGTGATGTTGATGGATCAGTAGAGGCTCTGGGTGATTCACTGATAAAACTCTCCACACCGGAAATACAACTTAATATTATACATAAGGCGGTGGGCCAGATTTCAGAATCAGATGTCCTTCTTGCTGCCGCTTCCAACGCTATTATTGTCGGATTTCAGGTTCGTCCTTCTTTCGCTGCACGCAAACTTGCAGAAAAAGAGGAGATCGATATCCGCCTTTATTCAATCATTTACAATGCCATAGAAGAGATAAAATCAGCTATGGAAGGGATGTTGTCACCGGAAGTAAAAGAGGAAATAGTTGCCACCCTTGAAATCAGGGATATTTTTAAAGTGACCAAAGTAGGTACGGTGGCCGGATGCTATGTTAAAGAGGGTAAAATAACAAGGAATACTCTTGTTCGTATTATTCGTGAAGGTATCGTCATTTACTCCGGAGAGCTGGGATCACTTAAACGTTTCAAAGATGATGTCAAAGAGGTGGTAGGAGGCTATGAATGCGGCCTTAACATCCATAATTTCAATGACATAAAAGTAGGCGATATCATTGAAGGCTACCAGGAAATCGAAGTAAAGAAAACCCTATAAAAGCGCACTGTATTTTTCGGCGGAAAGGAGATCTTCCTTCTCCGACAGATCTTTAATTTTAATCTTTACCATCCATCCCTCCCCATAGGGATCCTTATTAACAACCTCGGGTGATTCTTCAAGTGTTGGATTGATTTCCAGTATCTCTCCCCCTATCGGCATAAAAAGATCAGAAACTGTTTTTACAGCTTCAATGGTTCCGAAGACCTCCTCCTTCCCAAGTGTTTCTCCCATGGTTTCTATTTCAATGAAGACAATATCGCCGAGTTCACTCTGTGCAAAATCGGTTATTCCCACATAACCCATATCACCTTCGATACGAAGCCATTCATGGTCTTTGGTGTACAAAAGATCTGCCGGTATATTCATGGTAAAAAAATTTAGAGATTAATATTAAAAGTATTGAATATGCAATAGTATCAAAATTAATTATTTTTCCCGGTCTTAAATTAAATGTCACTTTTTGTAATTGTTCTTGTGGACCCTTTAATAACAAGGTTTGTTTTAATTATCTTGGTTTGAACCGGACTTTCATCATTATCAGTCAGATTGTTTATCAGCAATCTGACTGCCTCTTTACCTATTGAATAACCATGTTGTTCCACTGATGTCAGAGGAGGATCAGTAAGGTCGGAGATCATTCCGCTGGTGAAACCTACTATTGAAATATCATCCGGTACCTTATAACCTTTTATCTTTACTATTTTCATTGTCTCAGCAGCAGTGAGATCATTAACTGCAAAAAATCCATCAGGTGGAGATTCCCTGTCCAACAATTCCGGAATTATTTCCCTGGCTCCTTCTGCTGTATCACATCTTATAATATTATCCTCACTTACAGGAATATTATATTCACGAAGAGCCCTGATGAAACCTTTTTTTCTGTTCTGGGCTATCAGCAGGTGCTCCGGACCCGACAGATGAATAATATTCCTGCAACCAGTCTCTATCAGGTGTTTTGCAGCATCATATGACCCGGCTTCATCATCTACAATAACTCTGTCGGTTTCAATATTTTCGCATATCCTGTCAAAAAAGACAAGCGGGATGCCCGACTCAATGATTTTCCTGAAATGATCGAATTTCTTTGTCACCTTGCTCATTGAAACAAGTATCCCGTCAACTCTGCTTGAAAGCAGTGTATCTACTGCCTTCACCTCCCTCTCATAAGATTCATTTGACTGACAGAACATAACATGGTAACCGTCATTATATGCAAGATCCTCTATCCCGCTTATCACTGTGGAAAAGAAATAGTGTATAATTTCCGGTACAATTACACCGATGATCTTACTTGATCCGCTTTTAAGGCTTAGTGCTATCGGATCTGGTTTATAATTCCATCGGTCGACAAGTTCCCTTACAGCTTTTTTGGTTTCCGGACTTATATCAGGATGACCCTTAAGAGCTTTGGATACTGTTGAAGGAGAAATCCCCAGTTCTCTGGCAATATCTTTTATGGTTACCTGTCCTTTATGCATTTTTTATCCATCAATACAATAGATTTCTTCTGATTTTCGAAGTTAGCCTAAAAATATAAATTTTCCTATTTAAGAAAATCTGACGTTATCTGGCAGAAGAAATGAAATAAAAATGTAAAGAAATCTAATATAAATATGAAAATCCCTGTATTATTTTTAACGAATGTTAACATTTCAAACGTTTGCGGTAACATGTGTTAATTGCCTGAAAATTAATGTATTCTATTGCATATTATATTAATTTCTTTTGTAAATTTGTCCCTGTGATGTGATATCGTTTCTAATAATAACAATTACGATAGATATTAAGTAATCTTAAACCAGAAATCTAATGAAAAGACGAATTTTAACAATGCTATCTGTTCTTTTTCTTGGAATTCTTGTATCAGGAGCTTTAAATGCCCAGGATATAAAGGTTTCAGGAAAAGCTACAGATGCAACTGATGGTTCTGCTTTGATAGGAGTTACTATCTTTCAAAAAGGAACCACTAATGGTGCTCTGACAGATGCAAATGGCAATTATACCATTACAGTTGCTCCCAATGCAACTCTGGTAGTGTCATACATTGGTTACAGCACACAGGAAATTCCCATTAACAACCGGACAACAATAAATGTTACTCTGGCTGTTGAGGAGCAGATGTTGAAGGAGGTGGTGGTTATCGGCTACGGTACTGTCCGTAAGGAAGATGCCACCGGATCTGTCAAGGCTGTTTCCTCTGAGTATTTCAATCCTGGCATTGTAAGTTCACCACAGGAAATGGTGATTGGTAAAATGGCAGGTGTTCAGATCACAACAGGAGGTGGTGCTGCAGGAGAAGGAGCGACAATCCGTATCAGGGGCGGGTCTTCTCTACGTGCAAGCAATGATCCTCTTATTGTTATTGATGGTGTTGCTGTCGATACTGAAGGACCTACAGGTATGAGGAACCCTTTGTCAACCATCAACCCGAATGATATTGAAACCTTTACGGTTTTAAAGGATGCTTCAGCTACAGCTATTTATGGTTCAAGAGCCTCCAATGGTGTAATACTTATTACCACCAAGAAAGGGTCTTCAGGACAGCCATTAACAGTTAACTATTCAGGAAGTGTCTCAGTAAGTAATCCAATTAAGCAGGTTGAAGTTTTCAGTACTGATGAATTCCGTAATCTTATTGCAACAAAATATTCAGCTAATGCCGAAGCTCAGACACTTCTTGGTGAAACAAGTACTGACTGGCAGAAAGAGATCTTCCACACAGCCATTTCGCACGACCATAACCTGAACTTTTCGGGCGGGCTCAAAGTTCTTCCTTACAGGATAAGTTTAGGTTTTACTGATCAGAACGGGATTCTTAAAACAGATAACATGAAGCGTATTACAGGATCGGTAAATATATCTCCTTCGCTTCTTGACGATCATCTTAAAGTAGAGTTGAATGCCAAGGGGATGACCAATGATAATCAGTTTGGCAATCAGGGTGCTATAGGAGGTTCCCTTTCAATGGATCCTACACAGGCCATCGACTTTATGTGGACCAATCCTGATGGCTCACCTCTTTTTGTGGCCCCGATGAATCCACTTACACAGCTTAACGATTATAATGATATCTCCACTGTGAACAGGTTTATTGGAAGCCTTATGCTGGACTATAAGATGCATTTTTTTCCTGCTCTCAGAGCTAAACTGAACCTTGGTCTTGATCAGTCAGCCAGTGACGGGTCTGTTACTATCCCTGTCGGATCATTCCTGTCATACTCCACTTATGCAGGTAATGGAAGGTTAACAGCATATGATCAGCATAAGACCAACTCTCTTCTGGATTTCTATTTTGATTATTCAGCTGAATTCGGTGGTCACAGCCGTATAAATGCTGTTGCAGGATATTCATGGCAGCATTTTTACAGGGATGGAAAAACTAAAACAACATCAAATGACCTATTGACATCATATGAGGATTCCGATTATAAATCAGAGAGTTACCTGGTATCATTCTTCGGAAGAGTTAATTATGTCCTCATGGACAGGTATCTTCTCACTTTCACTCTTCGTGATGACGGCTCTTCACGTTTTTCTCCTGAGACCAGATGGGGCTTGTTCCCTTCAGCAGCATTCGCATGGAACATTGCCAAGGAAGATTTTTTAACCGGAAATCCATATGTCTCTAATCTTAAACTGAGGCTGGGTTATGGTATCACAGGACAGCAAAACCTGAGTGATAACGATTATCCGTACCAGGCAATTTATACATATGCCGATCCAGGAGCATATTATCAGTTTGGTAATACATATATACAGACTGCAAGAGCCGGTGGTTATGACGCCAACCTCAAATGGGAGGAGACCACTACATATAACATCGGCCTCGATTATGGTATTCTCAAAGACCGTATCACCGGTGATTTCGACGTCTATTACAGAAAAACAGTTGACCTGATAAACCAGATACCTGTTCCGGCAGGAACAAACCTGACAAACCAGATCGTAACCAATGTAGGCGACCTCGAGAACAGGGGTATGGAATTCTCAATCAATGGTAAGGCAATTACAACCACTGATATGGACTGGGAGCTTGGATTCAACCTAAGTTATAATACCAATAAAATTACCAAGCTGACAGCTGTTGATGATCCCAGTTACAAAGGAGTTTATGTGGGAGGTATTTCCGGTGGTGTTGGTAATACAATCCAGATTCACAGTGTGGGGCATCCATCCAATTCCTTCTATGTGATGGAACAGGTTTATAACACCGACGGCAAACCAATTGAAGGTCTTTACGTCGACCGTAATGAGGACGGGTCTATTACAGGAGATGACAGGTATATTTACCAGAAACCGGCTCCGACTGTTTTTATGGGCTTTTCATCATTACTCAGGTATAAGGATTTCGACTTTTCTTTCAACGGTCGTATAAACCTTGGTAATTACATCTATAATAATGTATTCTCCAGCTCAGGTTCTTATGCAAATGTTGCCGCATCTGGATACCTCTCCAACAGGGTTAAAAATGTTGAGGCAACAGGATTTGAAAACTCACAATACTTCTCTGATTATTACCTGGAGAACGGCTCATTCCTGAAACTGGATAACCTGTCAGTAGGTTACAATATCAATACCCTGCTTCAGGAAAAGCTTAAACTTAGGGTTTACTGTACCGCCCAGAACCTTCTTACTATTACAAAGTACACAGGACTTGATCCGGAAGTGTTCAGCGGTATTGATAATAATATCTATCCCCGCCCTCTGACAATACAGCTGGGAGTAAGCCTTACCTATTAATATTAATAAATAATGGCTATGAAAACAAGATTATATAGAACAATAAGTGTGGTGGTGATTATCTCTTCAATGTTTATCACTGCCTGCGTAAAGGACCTGGATACCATACCTCTTGATGACGATGTACTTACATCAGAGAAGATATACAGCGACTTCGCAAATTATGAAAAGGTCCTTGCCAAAGTATATGCGGGACTTGCAGTATCAGGACAGATGGGACCTCACGGAAACAATGACCTGAGCGGGCTTGATGAAGGATTCGGCCAGTATACAAGAGCTTATTTCTATGCTCAGGAATTGCCAACCGATGAAGCAGTTCTGGGCTGGAATGACGGTAACCTGAGAGACTACCAGGAAATGGATTGGTCAGCCTCTAACGAATTCATATTCAATATGTATTCAAGGATATTCTACCAGATTTCACTCTGTAATGAGTTTATCCGCGAAACTACAAATGAGAAACTTACAGATCGCGGTTTTAACGCCACTCAGATCGAGACAATCAACCTTTACAGGTATGAAGCAAGGTTTCTAAGGGCTCTGAGTTATTACCATGCTCTCGATATGTTTGGAAGTGTACCTTTTGTAACTGAAGAAGATGCTGTTGGAAGTTTCCTTCCGGAACAGATATCAAGAACAGACCTGTTCGATTATGTTGAAAGTGAACTTCTGGCTGTGGCTCCGGAGCTGATGGCACCCAGGACAAATGTGTATGGACGTGTCGATCAGGCTTCTGCCTGGATGCTTCTTGCACGTCTTTACCTGAATGCCGAAGTATATGGAAAATCAGCAAAATATACCGAAGCTGTTACATACTCAAAAGATGTAATTGATGCCGGGTATTTGCTTGAAACAGATTATGCAAAAATGTTCATGGCTGATAATAATACAGCAAACGGGATCATTTTTGCTATCCCATACGATGGAATCAACACTAAGACCTGGGGTGGAACATGCTTCATCATCAATTCCGAAGTAGGTGGTTCAATGCTTCCCGCTGACTTTGGAATCAGCGGTGGCTGGTGGGGTCTGAGGGCTGAACCGGAATTTGTCGACAAATTCCCTACTGGTCCGACTGATTCAAGGAAAATGTTCTACACAGCAGGACAGACAAAGGATATTACCGATATGTTCAACTTCAACAACGGCTACGCCGTTACAAAATGGACAAATAAAACGTCAGCAGGTGTTTCCGGTGTAGATGGAACACACCCCGATACTGACCAGCCTATATTCAGGCTTGCTGATGCTTACCTGATGTATGCTGAAGCAGTCTTAAGAGGAGGAACAGGAGGAAGTTCAACAGAGGCACTTGGTTATATCAATGAATTGAGAACAAGAGCTTATGGTAATACATCCGGGAATATTAACCAGGATCAATTGACTCTCCAGTTCATCCTTGATGAAAGAGCTAGAGAACTATACTGGGAAGGCTATCGCCGTACCGACCTTATAAGGTATGGACTCTTTACAGGCGGCACTTATCTCTGGCAATGGAAAGGCGGAGTACATGATGGTGTTGCAACCGATGATAAGTACAAGCTCTTTCCCATACCTGATGCTGACCTTGGTGCCAATCCAAACCTGGTCCAGAATACAGGTTATTGATTTACTTTAAAAACATAATGTTATGAAAAAGATAAGTCTGATATTATTAGTGATCGTGACAATGATTTTCACAGCCTGTGAAAAGGATAAGGAAAACATAGTCATTAAGGAATCAATTGCACCAAATACACTGAATGCGTTGTCTTCCTCTTCATTTGTTCTCTCAAGGGACAATGTTGACGGGACATTCCAGACATTTTCGTGGACAGCTGTTGACTACGGATTCGAAGCAGTGATAACCAGTGTTGTACAGTTCGATGTGGCAGGCAATAACTTTGCAGATGCCATCGACCTTGTTTCAATTACACATAATACAACTGCAGCAGTAACAGTCGGTGACTTTAATGAACTCCTTCTGGGAGCAGGGTATACCCCTGAAGAGGCAGCTGACCTGGAATTCAGGGTTAAATCGACAATACATTCGTCAATCACTCCTGTCTATTCAAACAGCGTTACTGCTTCAGTAACACCATTTGCAACAACCTTCCCGCCAATTTATATGTGCGGTTCAGCAACCGGCGGATGGAGCTGGGATCTTTATACCTATAAGGAGGTAAGAAGCACAGCCCCGAATATCTATCAAACTGTTGCATATTTCCAAAATGTTGCGGACAACAATACATTCAGGTTCTTTACCGGTACCGGCTGGGGTTATTCCTCATATAATTACCCCTATTTCACAGGTACGGTAAGTGATATGTTCGAAAATGCCAACGACGGAGACCTGAACCTGAGGTTTATTGGTACAACAGGATACTACGAGATCACGGTTAACATGAATTCAAAATCAATTTCAATGGAGGCCGTTGACGAACCAGTACTTTATATGACCGGTGCAGCACTTGGCGGATGGGACTGGAGTGACAATTATGTCCAGCTTACCTGGAAAAGCAATGGTATCTTCCAGGCTACAACAGATTTTGCTGTAGAGACTTTCCGCTTCTTTAAACAAGCTGGCTGGGGTGATTCATATAACTATCCATATTTTGCTGATGGTACTGTTTCAGACCTGTTCGAAAATGCACTGGATGGTGACAGCAATTTCAAGTTTATAGGTACACCCGGAACATATATTATTACGGTTAATCTGATTGACCTTATTGTTTCAATGGAAGAAGCCAAGTAACCGGGTATTTAATTCTGTAAATAACTTTCTGAAAGAGGCTGTTGTCATTATTGAGAACAGCCTCTTTATTATTTTTGTAATAAAACCTGTAACCTATGAACAATATCCGGTCAAATAAAAGAACACGTAGGATAACAAGTACTTTGCAGTTGATTATCATTCTTTCCTTAATGATCTCATGCAACAGGGATGATAATAATAATAACGGAGAGGAGGAAGCAAGGGTATTCTATGATACTTCAGAATTTGTCATGGGCGCCGATCTGTCATATGTAAACCAGATACTTGACTTTGGCGGAACATATCGGGACTCAGGATTAACAGAGGATCCTTATAAAATATTCAGTAAGTATGGTGCAAATGTGGTTCGTTTAAGGCTTTTTCATAATCCTCAATGGACTAAAGAGTGTTATAATCCGCCTATTGACCATATGTATAATGATTTCAATGATGTTAAAAGAGCTGTTAAATCATCCAAAGATGAAGGGATGGCAGTATGTCTTGATTTTCATTATTCCGATAGCTGGGCTGATCCGTCAAAACAGGTTCCGCCGGCTGCATGGAGTGGCCTCTCCCGTACAGTTTTGTATGATAGTATATATAACTATACTGTCAGTGTTCTTACTAATCTCGCCTCATCAGACCTTATGCCTGAATATGTCCAGGTTGGAAATGAGATAAATCCGGGTTTCCTGCTTCCACAGGGAGACAGATGGAACAACAGAAATGATTTTATCTATCTAATAAACGGTGCAATCAAGGCCGTAAGGGATGTGTCAGTTTTAAATATCATAAAACCAAAAATCATTATCCATGTGGCACAACCTGAAAATGCACTGTCCTGGTTTGAAGGTATGGCTGAAGCCGGGCTTACCGATTATGATATTGCAGGAATATCTTATTACTACCTGTGGTCAACAGTCCTGATCGATAACCTCAGCACCAGCATTTCACAACTGAAAATGCAAACCGGGAAAGATGTTATGGTCGTTGAAACAGGTTATCCATGGTCAATCAATGATTGTGATTCATATAATAATATTATAAATACCGGTAAGATAAATGGTGCCCTCTACCCTGCAAATCAGGAGGGCCAGTATGATTACCTTGTAAAACTGACACAGGAAATAATTGATGGCAGCGGAAAGGGAATCATGTACTGGGAACCTGCCTGGATAAGTTCAGATGCAAGGGATCTATGGGGTGAGGGTTCATCATGGGACTGTAATACACTTTTCGACTGTGAGGGAAATGTCATTAAGGGGATGAACTTCATGACAAAAAAATATGAATTTCCCGCAAAATGATACCGGATGAAAAGACTTCTTCTATTTATACCGATAACTTTCATTTTCTCACTGACTGCTTTTAGTCAGATGGTTACAACTGATCCTGCTGTGCCTGTAACAGGTCAGCAGATCAGCATTTACTATGACAGTTCAATCGATGACGGAGAACTTCATAACTATACCGGCGATCTGTATGTCCATACCGGGTTGACAATCAACGGAACAAGCTGGCAAAATGTTATTGGCACATGGGGCAGTAATTCAACACAGCCGAAACTGACATACCTCGGCAATTACCAGTACGAACTTGTAATATCACCTGATATAGAGACATACTATTCACTTGATGAAGGTGATATAGTTACAAAAATATGTCTCGTATTCAGAAGTCCTGATGCCTCAAAGCAGACCAGGCCTGATATTTTTATTGATGTCTTCGAACCTGGACTCAATGCAACATTCATTTTACCTGAAAAATTCTCAATTGTTGCTGAGCTGAATGACAAAATACCTCTTAAAGCATCTGCCACCATGGCTGATTCAGTTACACTTTATATCAATGATGAATTTATCAAAACAGGTTCTTCTCCTGATCTGGTTACAGATACTATTATCGCAGATCAATATGGTGAATACCGGGTAAAGGCAGTAGCATGGGATCACCCTTCCTATGTTGCCGATTCATTTTTTGTATATGTGAGAGAACCGGCTGTTATCGAGGATCTACCTGCTGATATGAATGATGGGATAAATTATACCGGTGATAATTCAGTGACACTGGTTCTTTATGCTCCATACAAGGATCATGTATTCGCCATCGGTGACTTTTCAGGATGGTTAGCCTGTAAGAAAGGTTATATGAAAAAGACGCCTGATTCTTACAGGTATTGGATTGAAATCAATGATCTTGTTCCCGGCAAAGAATACAGATTCCAGTATATGGTTGATTCAGAGCTTTATATTGCAGATCCCTATGCTGATAAGGTCCTTGATGAATGGAATGATGTTTATATATCAAATAATACATACCCTGGCCTTATCCCATATCCGAAAGATACTGCATCAGGAATGGTGTCGGTTTTTCAAACAAATCAGTCTTCATTTACATGGCAGACAACTGACTTCCAATCACCTGAAAAAGAAGATCTTATAATCTATGAACTTCTTATAAGGGATTTTGTTGCGAATCATGATTTCAGGACATTAATCGATACTCTTGCTTACCTCGATGAGCTTGGGATAAATGCCATTGAGCTGATGCCTGTTTCGGAATTTGAAGGAAACCTTAGCTGGGGCTACAATCCCTCGTTTTATTTTGCCCCCGATAAATACTATGGACCTAAAGACGATTTTAAAGCATTTGTTGACAGTTGCCATAATCGTGGTATCGCTGTAATAATGGATATGGTCCTGAATCATTGTAACGGTCAGTCACCATTAGTACAGTTATATTTCGACCATTATGGCAGCGACCAGATATATATGAAGATCCCGAATCCATGGTTCAATGCCAGTTCGCCCAACCCCTATTATAAATGGGGAGCTGATTTCAATCACCAGAGCGTTGAAACCCAAAAGTTGGTCGACAGGATAAATGCCTACTGGATGACCGAGTTTAATATTGATGGATTTCGTTTCGACTTTACAAAGGGATTTACAAATACACCTGGTGAAGGGACAGCATATGATGTATCGAGGATTGCAATACTTAAAAGGCTGGCCGATCAGATATGGAGCGTCAAACCAGATGCCTATGTGATACTGGAACATTTTGCGGCAAACAGTGAAGAAAATGAGCTTTCAGATTATGGTATGCTGCTATGGGGAAATAACAACAATAGCTACTGTGAGGCTGCAATGGGCTATACATCAGATCTTACAAGTGCTTCATGGCTGGGAAGGGAGTGGTCGAAACCACATCTTGTATCATATATGGAAAGTCATGATGAGGAGCGGTTGATGTATAAAACATTGACATGGGGAAACTCTATAACAGCCTATAATACTAAGAACCTGATTATTGCACTTAAAAGAATGGAGCTTGATGCCCTTTTCTTCCTCACAATTCCAGGGCCTAAAATGATCTGGCAGTTTGGTGAACTGGGATATGATATTTCTATAGATGAGAATGGAAGAACAGGTGAAAAACCTATAAAATGGGACTATTATTCAGATTCATACAGGCGCAGGCTTTACCTGTTTTATAAGCTATTAAATAGTCTCAGGAAAACTTATAATGTATTCTCCACTGATGATTATACATATTCTCTCTCCTCAACAACAAAACGACTTCAGCTTAACGGCGAGGATATGAAGGTAAATATTCTGGGAAATTTCGGAGTGACATCGGGAATGGTATTTCCTGCATTTCAGCATACCGGAAAATGGTATGAATACTTTACGGGAGATTCAATAACAGTAAGCGATGTAAATGCCTCCTTCTCTTTTAAACCCGGTGAATACAGGATGTATACAACAAAAAGATTACCATCCGCCACACTGGTTTTAGGTACCGAAAACCCTGAATACATAAAAAGTGATGCTTTAATAACCGTATATCCTAATCCATCAAAAGGAGAGTTTAATTTTCTTATTCCCAATTATAACCAGTCACCCCTGACTTTAACAATCTACGACATATCCGGCCGGATAATCAGGCAGATAAAACAGCCATCCACAGGTTCGGAAATTATAAAATGGGATGGGAAGACAAGTAACGGAACAGAGGCATCTGATGGATTGTATATTGTTCATTTTCATACAGCTTACCAATCAGGATACACAAAAGTTATAAAGAAATAAAAGGTTTTAACCACAGGGTGACACGGAGTAACACGGTTTGGTTTATATCACTTAGTCCGTGCGACTCCGTGGTAAAAATGATTTAGTTACCTGTTTTATTTTTCAATACAACAGCACTCAAGGGATCCATTATCAGATCAAGTCCCGATTCATTGTCCTTCAATGATATTTCACCTGTGGTAAAGATAGCTTTACAATTCTTTTCATTAATATCCTTCAGATTAATTGCCTGGGGTTTATCGGACCTGTTAAAAATTGCGATTATTTCATCATCATTCCATTTCCTGCTATAGCCAAGGAGCATTTTCTCATCATCGGCGAGTATAAATTTGAGATCCCCATGGACAAGCACGGGATTCTCTTTTCTCAGTTCAGTAAGACTTTTATAAAATGCAAATAGCTCTTTATCCGGAAATACTTTATCTACGGGCCGGCTTTTGGAAGGATCAAAATTTACCTTCTCGTCTTCATACTTAATATCATCCCAGACCAGTGGTTTTCTGCAATCAGGGTCATCAGCACCCCACATACCCACTTCATCCCCATTCCAGATATGAGGTGCACCTATGAAAGTAAACTGGTGAATAAGCAGCATTTTCTGTTCCTGCCTTGTTAATTCATCGGGTCTGTTAATTTTATAATCAGGATTATCAGAAGGTTTGGCATTGTATTTATACATCGTTTTATTATATATTGAAGTAGAGAGCCTTGGGGCATCATGGGTTGCTGTAACATTCATCATCACCTGAAGATTACCGGTATCTATTCCCTTGTTTATCCTGGTAAGCTCGCTGACAAATTCTTTTGCAGTAAGTACGGGTTCCGCCTGAGCGAAAAATCCCCTGGCAATTTTGAACCACCTGTAATTCATTATCGCATCATACTGGTCACCCTCAAGAAATATCTTAGGATCAAGTAGCTTATCCGGCCATTCCAGCCACCATATTTCCCCGACAAGGTAAGCCTGCGGATTCACTGATCTGACAACCTTACGGTATTCACGCCAGAAGTCCATCGGAACTTCTCCTGCAACATCAAGCCTGAAACCGTCAATCCCGTCAGCCGGATTGCCGTCATAATTGGGATCGAGCCATCTTTTTGTAACATTGAAAATATGGTTTCTCAATGATTCCGAATGCATGTTCCCTTCAAATGGCATTACTTTATCATCCGGAGGGATTATATCTTTTCTAAAAACGGGCATCCACGGATTGTTACCTCCCCAGCCTTCATACCTCAGTTCATTGTCAGGAGTTAAAGGGTCATCATATTCAATAATATTAAACCAGTCGCTGAATGCCGAATTTCTGCCATTTTCCCTTATATCTTTCAGTGCCCAGAATTCAGGCCCGGTATGATTCCATGAATAATCCATAATGACTTTTATACCTCTCGTATGACACTCTTCGACCAGTGCAAGAAACAGATTATCGGCAGCGGTCCATTTCCATGTTGCCGGATCTGAAGGTATTTCAGCTGATATTATTGCAGCATCACCCTGGGGATCGGGACCAAAGTTACGATCGATATGCCTGTAATTGCGTGCATCATATTTATGAAGCGAAGGAGAGTCATTAAGCGGATTGAAATATATAGCTGTTATTCCCAGGTCCTGTATATAATCCAGTTTATCGAAAACTCCCTGCAGGTCACCCCCGTAACGACGTGCCTGGATCTTCGAGTAGAATCCATTTGCCTTAACACTGTCGAGCCATGGTTCATGTGCATACCAGTCGTGTCCCCATGGTGTAATTTCCCAGTTTGAAGGAAAGGTACCCGGGTAAGAACCCTGTATATCAGTAATGGAAGGATCATTTGAAGTATCACCATTCCTGAAACGTTCCACGAAAATCTGGTACCAAATTACTTCCCTGGCCCATTCAGGTACTGATGCAAGCTGGTCATTCTCTGCTTTTTGCTTACACCCCGGGGAAATAGACACTGCGAGTAAAAAAATTAACAAACGTGATTTAATATTTTTCATAATATTCTGCAGGATGGGGTTTTTTACCCCCTTTAGGGGGTGGGCCGCTTTAGCGGACCGGGGGTTTTTCTCCTTCACACTGCACTAATTATTTAACATATACCTTATAGCTCCACGGATTAAGTGTATGTTTTACACTTAATGGAAGTGTTACTTTTTCAGCGGTAAAATAATCGGTGTATTCACCTTCCAGGTTTTTAAGATCCGGTTTGAATGAGACTTTTCTTTTAGTGAGATTAAGGAAGACGATCACCCTGTTCTGATCCTTCTCCCTGTAGAAAGCAAATACCCTGTTTTTCTGGTTGGTTTTAACCCTATTCATCGGGCCACCAGCAACCCCGTTCCAGAGTGCAATGTTCTCTTTTTTAAGTCTGATAAGGTTTCTATAAAAAGGAGTAAGTTCACATGTATCCCAGTTAATAGTATCTCTTACAAAGAATTTCAGTTTCTTATCAAGGCATGTCTCCTGTCCGCTGTAAATCAAAGGTACACCATGAACAGTAAATATTAATGTTGCAAAAACCTTCTGGGCATCACCCATAAGTGAATCGATGGTACCTGCCCATGAGTTTTCATCATGATTTGTGAGGAACATAAGCCGGTAGACATTCTGTGGATACACCTGTTGTTCACGGTCAAAATACTTCATGATTGTATTGGCACTATCTTTCCCCTGCGCCACGTTGTTCATCAAATGATGAAATTCCCATGCATAATTCATGTCAAAACCTTTCTCCATGAATTTCCCGGGTTCTTCATGTTCGGCAAGCATTAGAACAGGTTTTATCCGGCTTAATTCAGTCTTTGCCCTTTCCCAGAACTCTATGGGTGTATTGTGGGGATGATCCACTCTGAATCCGTCAGCACCAAGGTTTACCCAGAATTCCATTGCGCCGATCATATAATCCTGAAGTCCCTGCTGTGACCAGTCCAGCTGGATAACATCTGTCCAGTCGGTACCAATTGGAGGTATAAAATTACCCGGCGAATCCCTGATGTACCATTCGGGGTGATCCTCAGTCAGTGTATTATCCCAGGATGTGTGGTTTGGAACCCAGTCGAGCAATACATACATACCAAGCTCATGAGTTTTATCAATAACCTCTTTCATATCATCAATTGTCCCGAATTCAGGATTCACATCCATATAATCCTTAACCGAATAATAGCTGCCAAGCTCACCTTTTCTGTTCTTGACACCTATCGGGAATGTGGGCATAAACCACAGGACATCCACCCCGAGCTTTTTCAGCCTGGGAAGATGTTCAGCAAATGCTCCCAGGGTTCCCTCATCAGTATACTGTCGGACATTGATTTCATACAATATCATATTTTTTGACCATTCCGGGTGAATGACCTCGGAAACGAAAGGTATTATCTCTTTCTTCTTTTTAAAGAATGTACATCCGGCAACAATGATCATTATTGCCATTATCAGCGTTAGCAGGTATACAATAGTCCTTTCCATGATATGCTGTTTAGAATTATTTTCCTGTCATTTCTATTTCATATTTTTTATGACCAGTCACCAGATATTCCCTGTTATATACTGATATCTTAAGTGTATCATCTGTCAGGTTCCTTACGCTTACCTTATTATGACTGATAAATACTTCAAACAAAATTCCCCTGAACCTGGCATGAAACATGTACGATTTCCAGCCATTCGGAATCAAAGGATCAAGAATAACACTGCTGTCATGAATTTTCATTCCTGCAAATCCTTCCACAATAGCCAGCCATGTGCCTGCCATACTTGTAATATGCAGTCCGTCTGCAACTTCATTGTTGTAATCATCAAGATCAAGCCTGGCAGTTCTCAGGTAAAGTTCATAAGCTTTTTTTATATTTCCGATTTTTGAAGCCATGATAGAATGAATACATGCCGATAATGATGATTCATGTACCGTCATGGGTTCATAGAAATCAAAATTCCTTTTTACTGTTTCAATATCGTATTTATCTTCAAATATATACAAACCCTGGAGAACATCAGCCTGCTTTATAAAGCAAGAACGAAGTATTCTGTCCCATGACCAGTGTTGATTAATAGGTCTTTCGTCAGATGGTACACTTTCAGCCGGTAACAATACTTTATCAAGAAAACCATCCTGCTGGAGGAACACCTGCCTCTCCTTATCAAAAGGCAAATACATATTCTTAATCAGTTTATTCCAGTATTCTGTTTCATCACTGTATTTAAGGTTTGTTTTGCCGACTATCTCTTTATACTTCTCCGGATTATCCTTTTTGACCATCTCCAGGCTGCTAAAGGTATATGACAGTGTCCACACTGCAATGGTATTGGTATACCAGTTATTATTGACATTGTTCTCATATTCATTGGGACCTGTAACACCCAATATAACATATCTTTTACGGTGTTCCGACCAGGTTATTCTCCTGGCCCAGAAACGTGTAATGCCTATCAAAACCTCGAGTCCGTATTCTGCCATGTACTCTTTATCGCCTGTATGCCTGATATAATTAAAAATAGCATATGCTATTGCCCCGTTCCTGTGAATTTCTTCGAAGGTTATTTCCCACTCATTGTGACACTCTTCTCCGTTCATTGTCACCATAGGATAAAGGGCTGCACCATCATGGAATCCAAGCTTTGCAGCATTCTGAATACTTCTCCCCAGATGTTTATACCTGTACAACAACAGGTTACGCACCACTTTTTGATCAGTTGTTTTAAGGAAAAAAGGAAGAACAAAAGCCTCAGTATCCCAGTAGGTACCACCACCATATTTTTCACCCGTAAAACCTTTGGGGCCGATATTTAGTCTTTCGTCCTTGCCGGTGTAAGTTTGATTAAGTTGGAAAATATTGAATCTTATTGCCTGTTGTGCAGCAATGTCGCCTTCGATAACCACATCCGAGGCTGCCCAGATTCTTTCCCATTCATCTTTATGGTCTGAAAATAACCTGTCATACCCCTTCTTTTTTGCTTCACTAAGACATTTCCCCGTATTTTCGAGTAAATTTTTCTTTGCCATGTTCATTGAAGAGAGAACTACAGCATACTTTATAATGGTAAGAGTTTCGTCTGGTTTGATTTTTATATTGAAAGTATTACCGACATATTTATCCAGGTTAATGATAACAGGATTTACAATGAGTTCCTTATTATTGCTGAATATCTCATAACACATACCTGTTGAAACATGGAAATCGGTCTTCATAGTCCTGGCTATTATAATACCAGATCCTGATGACACTTCTCTCCTAACCTCTTTCCAGAATTTCCTGCCATAGTTAGCATCCTCATTTCTTACATCAGCATCAACATACAGAGTGAGATCAATATCTCCCTTAAAATCAACAGATTTAATATTATACCTGATTACTCCTATATCCGGTTCAAACATACTCAGGAATCGTCTTGAATTTATTTCAAGTGTTTTGTTCCCGTCGATATTTATTTTGAAATTCCTTTCAAGAAACCCTTCCCTCATATTCAATGTCCTGGTAAAGAAAGAGATATTTGATAATGCAAGATCAACAGGTACTCCATCAACTGAAATATCTATACCGATCCACTTTGGTGCATTGAGTACCTTGGCAAAATATTCAGGATAACCGTTTTTCCACCAGCCAACACGCGTCTTATCAGGATAATAGACACCTGCAATATAGTTACCCTGCAGGCTGTCACCGGAGTAGGCTTCCTCAAAGTTAGCTCTCTGCCCCATATAGCCGTTACCCAGCGAAAATATACTCTCCGACTCCCTGTTGAACTCAGGATGGAATCCCTCTTCAACTATAAGCCACTCATCCTTTTTATATAGACTGTTCATGCCCCTTTGTTTTACCCGATTTCTTCTAGTTTCCAAATATTCATCTCATATAAACCTGAAATTACCACATTGGCCTCCGTCAGTACTTCCTCAGAACCAACACCAACGCATAACATCCCTGCATTCAATGCAGCCCTTACACCTGCCACGGCATCTTCAAAAACGACACAGTTTGCCGGCTCGATGTTCATCAACCTTGCAGCAACAAGAAAAACCTCAGGATCAGGTTTTGCCCTTTTTACCATATTACCGTCAACTACTGCATCGAAAAGACTGTTCATTCCCAATCTTTTTAGTATTAGAGGTGTATTCCTGCTGGCAGATCCCAATGCTGTTTTTATACCTGCGTCTTTAAGTTCATAAATGAACTTAAGACTGCCGGGTAAGATCTCATCGGGAGTCATCTCATTTATATATTCCAGATACCATTTATTTTTAAGATCAGCATATTTAATTTTCTGGACATTATCGATTTTCAATCCACCGAGATCAAGAATGATCTCCAGTGATTCCAATCGGCTTACTCCTTTAAGCCTTTCATTGTCCTTCTCAGTAAAGTATATACCAAGTTGATCTGCTAACCTCTTCCAGGCCAGGAAATGGTATTTAGCAGTATCAACCAACACACCGTCAAGATCGAAAATAGAGGCTTTTATCATATTATTTCTTCCTGTCATCAATGTCATTGACAAACTTTACCATTACAGCTGCTATAATCATTGAGATCCCTCCTGAAATAAGAGCATTCATTGTATTACCTGCAAAAAAATGTTTAACCATACTTCCGAGAATACTTGCAGCAAGGATCTGGGGGATTACAATAAAAAAGTTAAAGATACCCATATAGATCCCCATTTTATTCTGCGGCAGTGCACCTGTGAGCATGGCATAAGGCATTGAAAGAATACTTGCCCATGCAACACCTATACCTGTCATAGGCAGGATAAGGAGCCAGGGATTTCCAATAAGACTTATCGAGATCAGGCTTATACCACCGGTCACAAGACAAATAGAATGAGTTATCTTCCTGCTTGTCACCCGGGCAAGTACAGGCAGGAGAAAAGCAACCAAAGCAGCTATACCATTATATATTCCGAACAGAACCCCTACCCAGTTTGCTCCATTATTGTATGCCAGTGATGTTGTATCGGTTGTGCCATATACATGAGATGTAATTGCAGAGGTTGTATATATCCACATGGAAAAAAGGGCAAACCATGTAAAGAACTGTACCACTGCAAGCTGGCCCATTGTAGCCGGCATGTTTCTCAGGTCGGTAAGTATTGAATTAAGGCCGTTTTTATCTTTACCTGCTGACTTCAGAAGACCTGCCAGAAGCTGAAGAAGACCGAAGAGAGAAATACCCCCAGTGATTACATAAAGTTCCTTTTCAAGGTTAATCCTTGTAAGAATAAATGAAAGTATTAATCCGGTTCCAAGCCATATCAGGCCGGGAATATAGAAGTTGACTCTTCTTTCTTCAATACTGACCTGACTTTTATTGTTTTCCAGTGATTCTTTTTCGGCTCTATCAAATTCTTCAAGTTCTTCAGGAGAATATTCTTTTGTACGGATCACTGTCCACAGGACTGCCAGGAAAAAGACACATGCTCCAAGATAAAATGAGAGCTTTACATTCAACGGGATAAGTTTACCCGGTGATGGTTCTGTTGATACATTAAACCAGTTTGTAAGTATATAAGGAAGTAATGAGGCTACGACTGCTCCAGTACCTATAAAGAAGCTTTGCATCGCAAAACCTTTAGTTCTCTGCTCGGATGACAGCATATCGCCTACAAATGCTCTGAATGGTTCCATTGAAATATTTATTGATGCATCCATTATCCAGAGTGTTCCGGCAGCAACCCATAGAGCCGGGGAATTTGGCATTAATATCAGTGCAAGCGAGGCCAGGATAGCACCTGTCAGGAAATATGGTCTTCTGCGTCCCATGCGATTCCAGGTCCTGTCACTCATGTGACCGATAATGGGTTGTATGATCAAACCTGTCACCGGAGCAGCTACCCACAGTATCGGTATGTTATCGACTTTTGCGCCAAGGGTCTCAAAGATCCTGCTTACATTTGCATTCTGAAGTGCAAAACCAAACTGGATCCCTAAAAATCCAAAGCTCATGTTCCATATCTGCCAGAAGGACAGACGGGGTTTTGTTTTATTCATTTTTACTTATTTAAAAAGAGCTGAGATTAGTTGAATTATATTCAAAAATATGAAAATGATCATTACAAATAACTCTGTATGTCATTTATTTTCACGCAGATTCGCTGAATTCAAGGCAGATAAACCAGTATGATTTTATTTCAAACGTTTTCTGAAAAACCTAAATATTTTTGCCTGTGACGAAAATTTTTACTGTACGAGAGTAAACTTAAGGCTAAAACCGAAATTTGTATTTGATGTCGGGAAAGTACTTGCTACAAATGGATTATTCATTGTGTGATCGGCAAAGATCTGCAGGTTAAATCTGTCACTGAGAATATAATCGGCAGTAATACCCGTAGTAAATACCCTTTGTCCTGCAACCGGCTGGTTTACATCCTCAATAAGTTTCCTTGCAAGTGTCTTATTATCACGTATTGTGAAATCGAATTGCAGATTCAGGTCACTCTTGAGTATTTTTTGTCCCCCCCCGGTTTTTAGTATTATCTGAACCTGATCGAACCTGTATCCTGCGCCTATAACAAGTTCGTTGGTACGGGCATCTGCAATCTGGTTGCTGGTAAGGTTGAGTGATACTGTACGCGATTTTCTCCATTCAAAACGTGTTGTCAGACTGTTTTTCCAGTTCATGTCAATATTTATAAGCGGACTGAACTGTTCATTAATAGTAACAACATCTATCTCATACCGTTGTATATAGTTATTCTGAAGATCCCTTATTGAGCTGACACCATATGTATTTTCAAGATAGTTAAGGTTGGTCGTATAGCTTCCGATCTGGAATGTACTCCTGTACTGATGTAAAAGATTTATGGATCTGAAAACCCTTTGCACAAATTCAAACTTTGAAAGACCGTCAAATGTGATTCTCCAGTTTGGCACCATTCGTCTTACCGAAGGAAATGCTTCAAGAGGGACCTTCCAGGGATCTGATTTTGTGTAAGCAGCAAGAAATGCAGGTATCATCACTTCTCTTGAAGTTTTTCCATAGCCGCTTTTATAAGGACCCGCTATAGGATCACCGGTAACAGGATTAATATCAGGATTATATCCGGGATCAGTTTCTGACCTTGCCATTGCCCTTCTCTCTGAAATAATTACCAGATTCTCTTTGAATGCTTCAAAAGTGGGGGAAATATAATTATCCTTTTTCGATATCTTTTCAAATGCTGTCCCCCACGATATTACTGATATTGAGAAGTTACCGCTAACAATTTTGTTACGGGTACTGTCAGGAAAGTTGCCGTTTACATCAGCAATATAATATGATGTTACCCCCTCCATGAATCTCCTGTCAGCATTTAAATCGATCCTCATACCGGGGAAAGGCTCGATCATGCTCCTTGCAGAAATATCAAACTTGTTGTTATAATTTGCAGGAGTATTTAATAAAGTATCCGTAGAGAGCCAACCATTTTCCACTGCTTTATCAAAGAATTTTCTGTCGCTGTATCCCAGTATGAATGGCCAGCCGGGGGCAGTAATATTATTATATTCCGACATACCCAAATATTTCGTACCGGGCATATAACCAGGCAGAAACTGACCCTGTGATGAAGTAACTGCCAGGCTGGCTGATCGTACTCCCATTAAGGCCCTGATCAAATATTCTCCTGTGATTATAAATGGATTTCGTTTTACAGGTACTCTCCCCTCTATAGTCACCTTAGCACCGTCTATTTGTTCTGTTGTGGTAAAGTTTATCCTGGAAGGGCTGACTATGTCAACCTTCCCTTTTACCTCCTCACCTGTTTCCCTGACTATTCTTATCTTAATATCTGTTGTTCCAAGATTATGTACAATCCCTCGCACGACATCAGGTCTGAAATTTACGTTATTCCTGGTGTAAGTAACTGTCTTATATTCAGGTTTTCGCCTTTGTGCAGCATCGGGACGTGTATTGTTTTCGATATTTTTCAGGAACCTTGACTTGTTATAAAGTGTTGCAAGGTTCGCCATGACAGTTAATGTAAGCTCATTATGATTCTTGATGGAATTACCAATATTAATATTCATCGTATCGGGATAGAGAGGACCTGCGAGCCATGTATAATCTGCCCCGAAACGCGCATTGGCATTTACCCATGAGAGCAAGGGCAATTTATTAACAGGAATTGTATATGTTGCATTTATGAAGTGGTTATAGGTCGTAGTCCTTCCGAAATTCTTAAGATTTGTCATCACTGAATCACGCCAGAGATCATATCTGTTGCCGTATCTCTCTTTATCAACACCACCTTCCGGTTCATCAATCCTTGCAAGATTGGTAGCAGTAAAATCAACCTTTAACTGGCGGGTTAAATCATATTTAACGTCATATATCCTGCTCCACTCAAAGTCTTTCCTGAAAGTGGGTGTAATACGCAGGTATGGATTGTTAATATTCCTTGTTTTTATTTCATTATAATATCTGATCAGGTCGGTTCTGAAGGCAAGGCTCCTGGGGAATATATAGAAATTAAAATCCTTAACCAGCTTGAATACAGGCCGGTTAAATAATTTCACACTCTTAAATGGAGTGACATTGGCAGGTTGTGCCTGGTAATTATATGCCATACCACCCTTATAGTTTTTTTCAATATTAACCTCGGTTTTGATATTACTGCGATAAATCTCATTATAGGCATAATTGACACTCAGGTTTGCCGGGTCCCATATATGTGGTTTTTCTCCTCTTTTTGTTATCCCCGCATTACTGACGGTAAGGGTTTTCCTCCTGGCAAAATCCTCAGAGATCTTCTTTATTGAATCTCTTGCAGCATTATCTTCAGTATTACGCAGGGCATCCTGAAGCGGAATATCAGGATCGAGCGGATTATACTGTGGTCTTATTCTTGTTTCAGAATATCCTACATAAACCGGTAGTCTGACACCTATTTCTTCAGGGAAGAATCGGCCAAGCTCAATTGTTGAGGAAAGGTCATATTTCATTACCTGTTCCTTGCTGCGTTCATTTACTTTCTTATCAATGCTTCCCCAACCCGGAGTGCTTGTCTGACCAACAATATCCACAGTACCAAGGTCTGCCAGCCGTGCCTGCAGATGTGCATTGGCTGCCCATCCTCCATTTTCAATGAAATCGCTTAATCTCAGCTCATTAACCCAAACCTCTCCATTTTTGGGCTGACCGTCATCAGCCATTGGATTCCGTGTACTGATCGGATTCCTGATCCCTATCATAATGACCCTGACATTACTCAGGTTAGGATTTCCTGATACTGATATCCTGTGACCCTCATTTATATAGACATATACATCAGAAACGCTGAGTGAAGAACCCTCTTCAAGAAGTTTATTATTCCTTGCCTGTTTGGCATCCTGAAACACTGACAGATCTATGTTGAAGCTGTTTTCTTCAGGCCATACGAGTGCCCTTGAGGCATCAGATTTATTATCATATCGTCCGGGAGGTGTAAGGGTTAACGGTATCTCATATTCATAGAAATTGCTTTTATAATCAGACCCTATTCTTATAAAAGCTGTCAGTTCTCCGTTCATCAGGGGCTGTCCTATCAGTGCTTCGGCATGGACTTCCATTCGTAACCGGCGGTACTGCCTGATGTCAAGACTTACATTCCTGAATGCAGCACGGGCATCACCATCCTCGAGATTCTGAACCTTCAACACCATTGACTGTTCATTAAGCTGACGTAATTGAGGATTGGACGGATCAGTTATTCTGTCGAATCCTGGCGGGAGAACATAATTGATCGGGTCCTTCCCCGAATTCTCTTCAATATTCACGGAGCTTATCTCAAAAGATCCGTCAGTTGTTTCCGGCACAGTAATTCTTTCACCTCCCTCCATGAATGAAATATTGTATTTTCTCCATTCAGCCCTTACCAGATCGAGATCTGCATAACGCATTATTACAGGTTCGTTGAAACCCCTGAGAAACATCCTTATGAACCTGATCGATTTAAAATCGCTTATAGTACCAATAACTCTCTGGTAATCAGTTATAGGAATTTTAAACTGGTACCATTTAACGCTTGATTTATCGCCATTTGCAAGTGTGGCTTCATATTCGATCTCATCCACTATATAGTTCGTACCGACTACAAGATCACCTGGTCGCATGCTGACCCTGTACTGGAAATAGTTTTCTGTTTCACTGAGTGTATTATCACGGTTTATGTCTTCCATATCAGGAAGTGTAGATCCTGATGTGGGATATGATTCCGGTGACATTTCTGCGGTTGGGGAATTGCCCTCCTGCCCGTTATACTTCTTGTATCTTTCGAGTATTCCGAGTCCTTCATAGTCGTAATCTGATCCCCGGAAATAATGAAAATCGTCTCCTGCCGGATCCTGGACTATTTTATTATATACTTCGGGGGAGGTTATCGCCTGTGCTTTCTGAAGGTAATCAGAAAAGAATGTCTGTTCATCCTGGTCTCTCAGGCCGTCCAGACCAACATCCTGGTACAGCCGGGAACCCGGGTCATTGTCAAAAGCATTAACCACGGCTTGTACTGTCGGAACCCTTCCCCATGAAGTAGTATCCACATTTATGGGTTCGGGTGTGCCGGGTAATCCATGTTCAAAACTTTTTCTTGAATCCCTGAGTATATCTTCCGATATATTCCCCAGGTTTATATAAAAATCACCACCCTCATGATCGGGATTCTCTACAAAAGGATCCATTAGCCAGAACTTGATATACTGTATATTGGCCGTCTCAAAATCACTTGTAAGAACCTCCCTCATAATACCGCCCCACCGTGAACGCGGATCATTAAGCTTTCCGTCAGCGTTCATACCCTGTGACCAGGGACCTGGATCAGTATCAAAATTGTAAGGCCCCTTTTCTTCGGGATAATATGCAAGGTTCAGAACAGTGATGTTTGTGGGTATGCCGGTTGTGCTTTCACGATAAGGGAATATTTCATTTTCATAGATCTCCCTCACAAAGTGACTGGATTGGGTATCGGGGTTATCTTTAATGTGGTCAGGTGTGGAAGATCCGTTCCTGAGGAAAATAGGATCGATAACATACCATGCGAGTTTCGCCCTGTTATATCCATTAATCAAATTATCATTAAACCGTGCTTCGGGAAATAAAAGATCCTGCCCCTGTGGAACGCTGGCAATTGTCCATGCATTGAATGATTTAAGATCAAGAGGGATTTCACTTGCCTCAAAGTCATCAATATAGGAATTACCCGCATTTGAAATAGCCTTTGAGTGACCGGGAATAAGATTTGCAAACTCTCCGAAAAATGATAACGATGAGGGTGTTTTTGTATCAAGGAAAGGGATTTTATCAATTATACTGGTAAGCATCCGGGATTCTGTTTTGTATGATGTATTTAATCCCCAAATAGTATTTGAAATAGGCTCTTCTCCGTAGTTAACCTTCTGAGTATAGGGCCTTTCATTTAAATGAAGTATAGTACCCCCGATATTAAAATTGTCAGAAAAACGATAATCGAGATGTGTTCCTAAAAGTGTCTTTGTTTGAAATCCAAAGAACTGGTTACTTTCAAGCGATACCTGGATGGGTGTTTGTGATTCAATGAGTGCGGAATTGATAATATGTACCGTACCCATATTGTAATCAACAGTATAATCAACATTTTCGGTAAGTGTTACTCCTCCGGCAGTCACTATTACCGATCCATGAGGTATATTTATTGCATTTAGCTGTATTTCAGAACCCGACTCAGAAGAATATTGTCCGGTGAGAATAAATTTATTTTTTTCAGCTATTTGCCTGGCAATAGTCTGTGTTGAATCATATAATTCCTGGAAGACATATTTATCCGCCAGTCTCGAGTCATTAATCTTTTTTCTAAGGTGACTACCAAAAGGTTCAAGGACAGGAAAAACGATCTTTCCCCTGTCAACAATAACAGTCACATTTTCAACGAAATCAAAATAACCATCAGGTTCTCTGTCAAGCTGGGAGTTCAAGACATCGAGTCCGAGCATTTGTAGTAATATCTTGTCTTCAAGTTTATTTTCAGGCAGATAGTTAATTGAGTTACCTGTTTTATCATCCTGATAAAGTATGTTGAGTTCAAAGTCATTCCTGTCAAGTTTTCCTGATCCCAGAGAGTAAATATTCTTCATCATCAGGTCCCATGTCGGCAGTTTTGGAGTAAGTGTCGTCCCTTTCAGCAACTTAAGATACAGAGTTTGAGGAGCAGTGATACCGTCGGTTGAGAACTCCCCTACCTTATATACTTTCCCGTTGATGGTATACTCAAAAGCAACAGCAAGTACTTCATCAGTATTCAGAGCGGTATTCAGTGAAATATATCCAAGTTGTTTATTAAGTGTATATTCCCTTGTACTCAGTTTACGTGCATTTTCAATTTTTTCATAATCGCGGCCTATCTGAAATCCTGGATATAATGGGTCAAATGCATTGGTAACCTGGTCAACATCTCTAACAGCTGAATAGGTGATGTTTAACTGTTCATACAAATTATTTGCGCCATTATCGGGATATAAAGGGGCACCTGTTCTCTCCTGGAATTCAGGGATATTATTGTATAAATGGTTCTTGTTTTCCGCCAGATCCATGAATGCAACTATATTACGGTTACTTCCCTCTTCGAACCGGCTTGTTTTGTTGGTAACCCAGACCTCTATTCTTTCTATATTGACACCTGAGCTGACAATTGGCAGTGTGTTCAATGCTTCATCATAAATATCCCTGAAAAACTGAGAAAGGAAGAAATGCCTGTTTGCCTCATACTCATCTGCATATATCTCAAAATCTGTAAGTTGTGCTCCTCCTTCTACCTGTATAACAGATGATTCACCCTTTTGCTGTGAAAGGACAGTGGTTACGGTAAGCTTGCCGAACTGCATTTCTGTCTTCAGACCAAACAGGCTGTAGCTACCTGTTATAAGTGTACCTGTAAGCGGCAGGGTTACATCGCCTGCTTCAACCTTCTTCAATATTTCATCCTCTTTCCCGGAGTACTGTAGTTTGGTCCTGTTTTCGAAATCAAATAATGCATCTGTATTATAATTCACACCCAGCTGCATCTTATCACCGATAGTCCCGGTAACATTCATCTGTATTTTTTCTTTGAAATCGAAACTGGGAATTGTCCTTAGTTTCTCAGAGAGGGTTGGATTTTGTGTTCTTGAAATATTTATTCCGAAAATAAGTTCAGCTGATCCCTGTGGTATGATATTAATTGTATTACTGCCGAATATTTTATCAAATGCAGCTCCCCCTATTTCGATTTGAGGAATAAGGGTTGACCTGAAACCTGATTCATCACCGGATATACGCGACTGCCAGTAATCACGCATTGCCCTTGTATATTCATATTTCCTGAATTCTTCCGGACTCATGTGCACAGGCAGGCGGTAATCAAAAGATCCAACCTTTTTATAGATCACATATTCATTTTTATCCGGATCATAAATGACGGTAGACTTTATATTTGAGGGATTATCCAGGAAGAGTGGGGCTTTTTTTGTTTCTTCCCATGGTATACCGGATTCATCTTCAAGTTTTAGTATCGACTTACGGGAAGTATCAGATATCTGGCTGAAGGCTTCTGACGAAATAAAAAAGAAAGAAGCAATCAGAACAGGATATAAAAATACCAGAATATATTTATGTGATATTCCTGATCCCAATCCGGCTAATATTCAGTGTTACAAGTTCTTAAGCGCTCTCTTAATGAGGTCCTCGACAGACATATCTTTGTTTTCTTTCAATATTGTGTCAAGTACTTTAACGACAGCACTTTTGGCAAACCCAAGCATTACTAATGCTGATAACGCTTCTTCATGCTTTGTATTGTCTGAAAATGCAAATATTTCGCCGGCTATTGCATGTTTGCCCAGTTTGTCCTTCAGGTCAACGATTATTCTCTGAGCAGTTTTAAGCCCGATGCCTTTGATTCCTTTCAGGGCATTTACCTCAGATTCAAGTATTGCTTTTTCTATTTCGAGTGGACTAAGTGAAGAAAGCATCATCCTGGCAGTTGAGGCTCCAACACCTGTTACTGAAATTAAAAGTTTAAAAATCTCTCTCTCCTCCCTGTCGGCAAATCCAAAAAGCTGGTGACTATCCTCCCTGATAACTTCATGCACAAGAAGTTTATAGTCTTTCTTATTCTCCAGTTTAGAATAAGAGGTAAGGGATATATTAACGAAATAGCCTACTCCTGATGCTTCGATAGTAAGAAATGCAGGGGTGATCTGTGTAATTGTTCCTTTAATATAATCGATCATAAGTTGTTCTCGGTATTAAAAATATCAGGTGGAAGCTCATCAACCTTGTCACTCTGTGTTTCAATCTCCTGGTGCTTTAAAGGATCTTTAGTAAGTTTTGCATACAACTGTCTGTTTTTATATATGCTACAGGCAAGATATATTGCCTGGCGGAATGAGTTTTCTGATGCTTCACCTTTTCCTGCCAGATGAAAGGCTGTACCATGTACAGGTGATGTTCTAACGAATGGTAAGCCGGCAGTAAAATTAACTCCCGAGTCAAATGATATTGCTTTAAAAGGTGCAAGCCCCTGATCATGATACATAGCAAGTATACCATCAAATTTGGTGAATGATCCGGCTCCAAAAAAACCATCTGCCGGGAAGGGGCCAAATGTCATTATTCCTTCTTGATCTGTAAGCTTCATGGCCGGAAGGATAATTTCAGCCTCTTCGGTTCCCAGGAGTGAGTCATCACCGGCATGCGGATTGAGTCCCAAAACAGCTATCTGGGGTTTTCGTATACCAAAATCTGCCATTAATGACTGGTTCATCATTCTTATTTTGCCTGCTATCGAATCGACTGTCAGCATCCCCGGCACACTTGCCAGGGGTACATGACCTGTAACAAAGCCAATCTTCATACTCTCGCTGATCATAAACATAAGAACCTCATCTACCCCTGCCTTCGACTTCAGGTATTCTGTATGACCTATAAAGTTAAATTCTTCTGACTGAATACTTTTTTTATCAATAGGCCCGGTAATCAGTACATTTATTTTTCCATTCATAAGATCTTCCACAGCTCTTTCAAGAGAGATAAATGCCGACTCTCCGCCATGTGTAGTTGCTTTTCCCAGTTCAACCCTCACATTATCATCAAGGCAGTTTATCATGTTTGCCTTTTTGTGACTTGCCTCTTCAGGGGATCTTATATTATTGAAACTGAAATTATTAATATTCAATGCTTTCCTATGATATGCCGCCACTTTAGGTGACCCATATACCACCGGTACACAAAAATCGTTTATAGCATTGTCCATGAGGGTTTTAATAATTACCTCATATCCTATCCCGTTAATATCCCCATGAGATATTCCTGCTATGATTGTATTGGTTTCCATAATAATCACTTATATCTTATATAATCTGCTGCAAGCATCTTGATGAATGTTGCCAACAGCCTCAATCCTGATCCCGGGCCAAGTTTCAGCCTGTAGAAATCATCTTTCTTTAACAGTCCGGTCCCGGCAATATCAAGATGGATCAATGGGTATTTTGTAAAATGTTCAAGGAATTTACCTGCAGTAATTGCCCCTGCTTCACGTCCTCCCACATTCATAATATCTGCAATATCTGATTTTATCATTTCATCGTATTCTTCCCAGAAAGGGAGTTCAGCAATTCTTTCATAGACCATATTCCCGGACTCTTCCAGTAGTGATATAAACTTCCTGTCGGCATTTGTCATCATTGCAATAGCCTGGTTGCTAAAAGTTACTGCTGCTGAGCCTGTTAATGTAGCAACATCAATAATAAGCTGTGGCTGATATTTTGCAGCATAACTTAAAGCATCAGCCATAACCAGCCGTCCCTCCGCATCAGTATTTCCAACCTCGACGGTCATTTTGTTGTGCATTGTAATGATATCGCCCTGGGTATATGCATTTCCCCCGGGCCGGTTATCGGTAGCCGGTATCAGCCCTACCAGATGTATAGGGATCCCGGATTTTGCCACGGCATAAAATACCCCTGTTACAGTTGCAGCACCAGCCATATCACCTTTCATCATATCCATATAATTGCCGGTTTTGATGTTAAGACCTCCGGTATCATACACTATGCCTTTCCCTATCAGGACAACCGGTTTTTTGTTCACACTTTTTTCAGGTTTCCACTCAAGAATACAGAATACCGGCGGATCTACACTTCCCCTGTTTACTGCCAGCAATCCACCCATCTTAAGTGCTTCTATCTTTCCCTTATTAAATACCTCAACATTGAATCCCGCCGATTTTCCAGTTTTCTGTATTACAGATGCCAGTTTTGCAGCTGTCAGGTAGTTGACGGGTTCATGTATCAGATCGCGGGCAAGATAAACAGCCTCAGAAGTATATTTAAGCCAGTTAATGTCCTCCTTTACAAGGTCGCCGTATAATAAAAGTTCTGCCGGATAGTTTTTCTTATCCTCTTCGTCCTCTTTTGTTTTATACTTATTGAACTTGTAGAAACTGAGAATAAGTCCCTCGGTAAAATCCTCAATTGCTCCTTTATAGGCATCCCATGATGTTATTATCAGCTCTTTATGATCATTTGATTTTATAAGTTTTCTGAGTTTGTAGGCAGTTCTTCTCAGCTTCTCTCTCACCTTGAAAGTGTTTATTTCATCCTTCACCTTAACCAGGTAGGTGCATTTATAATACGAATTGATAAATACATATTCATCTCCTGCTTTCAGCTGCTTTAATGCATACTCCTTTTCAGTCTTATTAAGCCGCAGGCTCTCAGGAATTCTCTCTTTTCCAAGAATACAAACAACTGAATTTTCAGGTGATATTTTTTGTATCCTTTTAATTTCAGGAATCATATTTTTGTCGATTTTTTTTGAAGATGTAAAGTTAATTAAATTATTGATTGTTTCGGTTTCAAAGCATTACCTTTGGGATGGTTATAAAGGCTAACCCTGGAATCCCTAAGTGCACCTTAGTGTGTACTTTGAGTTCTTTGTGGTTAATAGGATAATTCCCCTTTTACCACAAAGGGACACAAAGGTTCTCACGAAGTGACACAAAGGAATACCAATCAAATTCTCAAATGGTTTTAGGAAAGATATATAATAAAGCCCTCAACCTTGTCCCTCTCGACGCTGAGGAAGGTGTTGCCCTTTACACCGAGGCTCCTCTTGAAGAGCTTGTTTTTATTGCTGACATGTTAAGGCAGTACCACAATCCGGGAAAGAGTGTCGGATGGATAATTGACAGGAATGTTAATATTACCAATATATGTTTCTCCCAATGTTCTTTTTGTAACTTCTGCAGAAAAAAAGGTGCTCCTGATGCCTATAATACGGGACCGGGGGAATACATACAAAAAATTGATGAGTTGTATTCATACGGCGGAGATCAGCTTCTCTTACAGGGAGGGATGAATCCGGATCTTGGTTTGAGTTTTTACACTGAACTTTTCAGGAGACTTAAGGAACTTTACCCTTCACTAAAACTTCACGCTCTTGGTCCTCCCGAAATAGTATATCTGGCAAAGAAGGAGAAAACAACATATTATGATATTCTTTCAAAGCTTATTGAATCAGGTCTGGATTCGTTTCCCGGGGCCGGGGCTGAGATCCTTTCCGACAGGGTAAGGGCAATTGTTTCGCCGGTAAAAGCCACAGCTACAGAATGGATTGAGGCAATGAGGGCAGCACACCAACTAAACCTGCCTGCATCAGCAACCATGATGTATGGTCATATAGAAACAGTTGACGAGAGGGTAGATCATCTGATCAAGCTCAGGAATCTTCAATCAGAAAAAAAGAATGACCATTATGGATTCATCACTTTCATCCCATGGCCTTTCCAGGATGAAGGAACAATACTTAAGAATAAACATGGTATTAAAAGCAGTTATAACAGTCCTGACTATATAAGAATAATAGCCATCAGCAGGATAATCCTCAACAATATCAGAAACATACAGGCCTCTGTTCTTACTGTTGGAAAAGACACCGGTATGCTTTCTCTTCATGCCGGTGCCAATGATGTTGGTTCAATAATGATTGAGGAGAATGTTGTCAGTGCAGCCGGAGCAGAATACAGGTTCACTGCAGAAGAGCTTCAGTCACTGATAAAGGAAGCGGGTTTTGTTCCTGTACGTAGAAACCAGAAATATGAACCGGTATGAACGACAAGAAGACCCCCCAACCTCCAGCTAATGCGGGAGGTTGGGGGGTGTAAAAATAAAAAAGGGGACAGAATAACTACCCCCTCAATAAGTAACAGCAAGTATCTTGTTATACCTTTTCTTTTTCCTTTTCGTCTTCGCCATCAAGCTTTGAAGCTTTCTTGAATTCCTTCATTCCCTGACCTATACCTTTAAACAGTTCGGGAATTTTACGACCGCCAAAAAGCAGGACGATGATGAGCAATACAAGTATTATCTCTGTTAAACCAATCTTTCCCATCTCAGTAAGTATTAAGTTTTTTACAAAGTTATAAATAGTTTGATTATAAGCAACCAAATAAATACTATTTCCTGATATATCTAATTATATCATTCCCGTTAGCCAGGACAAGTAACGACAGAAGTATTATCATCCCTGCTATCTGAGCATATTCAAGAAATTTATCACTTGGTTTTCTGCCTGTTATAACTTCAAAAAGTAAAAACATAACATGACCGCCGTCAAGCGCCGGAATAGGAAGAATATTCATGACAGCAAGTATAATCGACAAGAAGGCAGTCAGTTCCCAGAAAGATTGCCAGTCCCATACTCCCGGGAAAATACTGCCGATAGTTATAAATCCTCCCAGCGACTCATATGCTTTTGTATGGCGCGAAAAGATAAGCCTGAACTGTTTCAGGTAGTCTCCAACAGATTTGAATCCTTTCTTAATACCTGCAGGAATAGACTGGAAGAAACCGTAGTTTACTGTTTTAAGATCAAGGATGTTACCCAGCGTCTGAGATGTTGTGCCAATGCCAAGTAAGCCTGAAACTGTTGGCGAGACAGTTATATCAACAGGTTCATCTCCCCGCAGGAGATTCATCTTTACCGGTCTGTTTTTATTTTCTTCCAGGTATCTTTTAAATTCATCAAACCATTTAAATTTAATATCATCAAGACCGATAAGTTCGTCGTTAATAAGTACACCCGCAGTTTTTGCAGGTGATTCCTTTTGAAATGATGCAATTATATAAGGACCGAATGGAACACGCGGTTCAATCAGTCCCTCTCTTTTCAGTACTCTCTTGATATAATCAATTGTGATGTCGAAATTCATCACCTGGCCATCACGATCCACCTGTATTGTCTTCCGGTCGTTAAGTAATATATCGGAGGTTATCTGGAAAAAGTTATCAATATAATGGTTATCAACTGATAATATCTTATCACCATTTCTAAGTCCCAGTTCATATCCCACCGAATCAGTAACAATACCATATTTGACGTTTGATGTGGGAAGGTATGTTTCTCCCCAGATAAAAAGGACAAATACATAGATTAGCAATGCCAGGATAAAGTTAAAGAATACCCCGCCCGTCATAATAATAAGACGCTGCCATGATTTTTTCGATCTGAATTCCCAGGGTTGCGGTGGTTGTTTCATCTGCTCTTTATCGAGCGATTCATCAATCATTCCCGAGATCTTAACATAACCACCCAGCGGAATCCATCCCACGCCATATTCCGTTTCACCTCTTTTAATTTTGAAAAGTGAGAACCAGGGATCAAAGAAGAGATAGAATTTCTCAACTCTTGTTTTGAAATATTTAGCCATCACAAAATGGCCCAGCTCATGTATAATAACAAGAATTGAGAGGCTTAATATAAATTGCAGTATTTTTATCAGTACAGTCATTTCTAATTTTAAAATTTCCTTATAAATTCCATTGAAATATCGCGTGTTCTTTTATCTGTCTCCTCAAGAGATTCAAGATCAGGGGCCGAAAGATATGGAATTTTTTCCATAGAGTGCTCAACAACATCAGGCATCTGCATGAATCCCATCTTCCCCTCAAGAAATGCCTTTACCGCAATTTCATTTGCTGCATTTAATATACATGGCATATTGCCTCCGCTGGTCAAAGCCTGGTAAGCAAGTTTCAGATTTCTGAATTTTTTGAGATCAGGTTCACTAAATGTAAGTGAACTGATTTTTTTGAAATCAAGTCGTGGGAAATCCGATATAAATCTTCGCGGATAACTGAGGGCAAATAATATTGGAATTCTCATATTGGGCATTCCAAGTTGTGCTTTGACTGATCCGTCAGTAAAATGGACAAAAGAATGAATAAGTGATTGTGGATGAATTGTGACTTTAATCTGTTCAGGTTTCAGATTAAAGAGCCATTTTGCTTCAATAACCTCCAGACCTTTATTCATAAGGGTTGCCGAATCGACAGTAATCTTGTCACCCATGTTCCAGTTGGGATGTGAAAGAGCATCCTGTGGCTTAACTTTTGATAGTTTCTCTTCAGGCATATTCAAAAAAGGACCACCTGAAGCTGTAAGGGTAACCTCTTCAATATTCTTATGTTCTTCGCCCACAAGACATTGAAAAATGGCAGAATGTTCAGAGTCTACAGGTATTATTGAACTACCTGATTCTGAGATCATCTTACTTATTATTTCGCCTGCCACAACAAGTGTTTCCTTATTGGCCAGAGCTATTTTTTTCCCGGCCCCGATTGCACCAATAACAGGTCTCAGCCCCGAGTATCCCACAATAGCAGCAAGAACCAGCGATGCATCTGAATCTTTTACTATCTCTGCCATTGCCTCTTCACCTGCATATACAGCAATACCTGTTCCGGCCAGGTGTTCTTTCAGCTTTTTATAATGTTTAGTATTAGCTATTACTACACTATCAGGACGAAATTCCCTTGCCTGTTTTATCAGCAGATCGACATTATTCCCGGCTGTAAGAACAGATGCCCTGAATTCATCCGGGTACTTTGAAATAACATTAAGTGTTTGTGTTCCTATTGATCCTGTTGAACCTAAAAGTGCTATTTTTTCAGGCATATTAAATGGTAATTGTTAGAATATAATATGCTTTTCAGGGTCGAGCGGAGTTCCCTTGTACCATATTTCAAAATGCAGATGAGGTCCTGAAGTATATAACTCCCCGGAGTCGCCGACTATTGAAATAGACTCACCGGCACGAACCAGATCACCCGTCTCTTTGAGCAGACTGGCATTATGTTTATATACCGAAACGATATTATTGGTATGCTGTACTTCAATAACAAAACCTGTCTCCATGGTCCACCCTGTAAAAATAACGGTGCCGTCGAGGACAGCAGATACGGTTGATTTTGGCTTGGTAACTATATCTGTTCCATAGTGACCTGTCCGTAAATCAAATTTCGCAGATATTATTCCTTTTACAGGAGGGAAGAAATGTAATCCGGCAAGGTTTGTTGCTGATTCCTGTTGTGTTGGCTGTAGAGAAAGAGTGTATCTTTCTTCTTTCTCCACCCTGGCTCTTAAGGCAGAATCTTCGGGTGTGTTTTCGAAGGTAATGGATTCATAATTGCCTGATGTATCCTGAATTGAGAACAGATCAACAGGTTCATTGCCTGAGATGATGGCTCTTAAGTTAGAAAAATATTTATCTCTCAGGGTCAGTTCCTTTTCAAGTGAATCGAGCCTTATAGCACTCACGAGAATATTACGCCGCATGATTACATCAGGATATCCGGGAATAAACTCGCGCAGGTTGGTAAAAGCAATTAATGAGGCTGTTGCCGCAATAATGAACAATACAAGAAAGGTAACCATCAGGAAGGCGTTATATTTTGTAAGCCGCATCCTCCATACCTCTTCGAAGGTGGTGTCGTTGATAACGGAATACCTGTATTTATCACGCCAGTTACGCTTCTTCTTGTCGTTCTTTGCCATCTTATTTTGTTTGACAGGCACGCAAAGATAATAATTATATTCGGCAACCGGCTACTGGTTACCGGATACAGTTTTTACATAACCTTTACGGGTTTGTCTTCACTCTGCCACAGGCCATGTTTTGTGCAGACTGCCATTGCAGACAGGTTCATGGAAACCTCAGGAGCTACAATATAAAAATCTATCTCAATGTGTGAGGGCTTGGATCCATAGACCCCGGCAGTATATCTGGCTTCAGCAAGAAGTGTCTCCCTGTTCCAGAGTTGCATCACGCTTATAAAATGATCATAATCATCGGGGTGAGTATATTCTTCTCCCAGTCTAACCTTCACACAGAATTTTTCTCCCCGTTTTACCTCATCCTGACAAATCACATGAGGCATATGGCGATCGAGGTAATCACGTTTAATCTCTTTATCCTCTTTTTCTATTTCTATAGCTTTAAAGACTCTAGGCATGGTTTTCTTTTTTATGATAACAAAAATAATATATAAATGGTTTAGTTGCTTATTTTGTTTAAAGTGCACTTGGTAAAGGGTGGTTGGCAGTTGGCAAGGGGCAGTTGGCAAGGAGTACAGGTAGATTTAATGTTTGTGTCTGGGCATGTATTTTTCAGGATTCTCTATCATATGATTTAATAACCGTCTGATCTCCTCTGAATCTTTTAAGAGTTCGTTATATTGAATCTGCGAGATATATTCACACTTGGTTGCAAAATCCAGTGAAACCTGTGTCTCTGTATTTTCCATATCTGCATCACTCATTTTACTGGAAAAATGTTTGGGATACTGGCGTTTTCGATAACCTTCACCAATTGCTCTGCAAACTGATCTGGATGAATGTCTAATCTGATCGGTTAATTCATATTTTTCTTCAACAGGGAATTTTTTTGTTATCTCGAAGATTTTCATTGCAAAGGCAAATGCCTTTTTGTAAACTGTCAATTCTCTAAAGCTAGCGGCCATTCTAATACTATTTTAATTACCATTATTGCCAATTGCAAACTGTCAATTGCCAACTTACTTAAGTAAGGATGATGCACGAAGAAATAGTCATAATAAAGATACCATTTACTTCAGACAGTGGTGATATCAAGTATTAAAAAAGCATAATATTTTTGTTAATTGGCATATATATATTAAATTTGCACCCACAATACTGCGGGGTGGAGCAGTGGTAGCTCGTTGGGCTCATAACCCAAAGGTCGGA